>JANNNF010000190.1:0-15198 GCA_031398405.1 Rhodobacterales bacterium
GAAGGCACAGATGCTGGCGATGGCCGTTGCGGGGGCCGGTGCGCTAAGCGTCGGTCTGGCCGATGCGCAGACCGCCGGGCCGGATGTGGCCGCCGCGTCAAACGACGGCGTGCGCAACTTCACCGCGGAGGAAGTTCCCACCTACAAGATCGAGGCTGATGGCACAGTGGATTGGGCGACATTTTCCGGCTTTCGCCGCTATCACGCCGAGTGCCACGTCTGCCACGGACCGGACGGCGAAGGGTCCTCCTATGCCCCGGCGCTGAAAGCCTCGGCCCTGAAAATGGACTATTATGATTTCATCGGCGTGGTGGCGGGCGGGCGCCAGAAAGTTGGCGCGTCGGACAATTCGGTGATGCCCGCCTTTGGCACCAACCCGAATGTCATGTGCTATGTGGACGATATATACACATATCTGCGCGCCCGCGGGACCGAAGATCTGGCGCGCGGCCGCCCCGCCAAGAAGGAAGCAAAGCCCGAAGCTTATGCCGCGGCGGAAGCATCATGTATGGGCCAATGATCCGCGTCGCCGTAGCACTGACTTTTGCTCTGGTGCTGCCCGCCCAGGCGCAGGTCGCCGATCTGGTGGCGCGAGATGCATTCCGAGTCTGCGCCGACCCCGCCAATGCGCCGATGTCGCACAAGGACGGATCGGGATTTGAAAACAAGATCGCCGAGCTGCTGGCGGCGCAGTTGGGCGTGCCGGTGCAATACACTTGGTTTCCCATGGTCACGGGGTTCATCCGCAAGACCTTGGGGGCTGGAACCTGCGATGTGGTGATCGGCACTGCGCAAGGCGACGAGCTGGTGCTGAATACCAACCACTATTACACGTCGACCCATATCCTTGTGACACGCGCCGATGGCGTGTTGGCAGGGGTGGACCGGCTGACCGATCCGCGGCTTCAAGACAAGCATGTTGGGGTTGTGGCCGGCACACCCCCCGCCACGCATCTGGCGCGGCTGGGGCTGATCGGGTTGGCGAAAGGCTACAATCTGGTAGTGGACCGTCGGGTGGAAAACCCTGCCGGCGACATGCTGGATGATCTGGAGGCGGGCACGATTGACGCCGCGATCCTGTGGGGGCCCATCGGTGGCCCCATGGCCAAGGCGCGCCCCGGTCTGGTGGCCGTACCGCTGCTGCATGAGGTCGGCTCCCCCAAGCTTTATTACCGGATCACCATGGGCATGCGCGCGGGCGAGCTGGAATGGAAGCACGAGCTGAACTCGCTGATCCGCCGCAATCAGGACGCCATCGACAAGATTCTGGTGGATGCGGGCGTACCGGTGGTGGATGATTTTGGGACGGTGCTGAAGGACGTGAAACCCTGACGATTTACGGCATGGCGGCAATGAAGGCACCAAAGGCGCGGGGGCCTTCGGGCATGTCGATGTCTTGAATCACGGTCAGGGTTTGCACGTCGATCACCGAGACCGTATCGGAAAACCAGTTGGCAACCAGAACGCGGGTTTCATCTGCCGTCGCTGCGATGCCTTCGGGGTATTCGCCCACCGTTATTGTCGTCAGCACCGCATAGCTGGCCGCGTCGAATACGGTCACGCTTTCCGCATATTGATTGGTCACAAAGCCCCGACCGCCTGCAAAGGCTACAGCGTAGGGCTGCTCGCCAACCGGGATTGTAGCAATCACCCTGCGATCCACCATATCGACAACCGACAAGCTGTCCGCCAGCACATTTGCAACAAAAGCGCGCCCATTGTAGATCGACACCCCGAACGGGTGTTCACCCACGGCCACGGTCTGTGCCTCCCCGCTCGCAGCATCAATCAGGCTGATCTGATTTGCATCGCGGTCAGCGGTCACGATCATTTGCCCGTCCGGGGTGACCGCAATTCCAGAAGGCGCAGCTCCGGTCTGAAAACTGCGCAAAATAAGCCCCGCCTCACTATCGACCTCGTGGATTTGCGTACCCTCCCAGTCGGAAACATAAATCATCCGGCTGATCGGATTGACCGCCACTCCAAAGGGCGCACCGGGCAGCGCAATCTGGCGAATTGTGCCGCCATCGGGCCCCAGCACGTGCAACAGAGCTGTTTCCACTGCGACCACATAGGAACGGCCTTGCCGATCCACCGCCACCGCAGCCGGTTTGCCTGGCATTGGGACCGTCACCAAGACAGACCCATCCGCCGGATCAACCAACGTCACCGCGCCTGCGTTCTGCGAGGTGATCACCGCAATATCGCGCGCTGACAGAGGCAGGGCGGCACAAAAAAAGGCCGCCCCGTAAAGGACGGCCCAGAACCGATGCACCATCACCTATTCCGCCGCGCCGAATTTTTCGGTCAGCGCCGCAATTGCCACCTGATAAAACGCGTTCACCGCCGCCGTGGCCGCTTCGTCGCTCAGTTCCGGCGGCGGGTCGTTGTTGGGGAAGCCCCGGTAATACGCCCCGCGAAATTCCACAAGCGCCTTGCCGCCAGCATCCTTCACCGTCATCACGGTGGAAAAGTTGGTGGCCGGAAGCACCACCACATCATCCACGGTGCGGCGGAACGACATTGTCCGCTTGGTCGCGTCGTACTTCGTCAATTCCTCGGTCAGCACCGTGCCACTTTCCAGTGTTACTGTTCGCACGTCGTCTTTCGTGTTGCCGCCAGGCGCAGCCACCGCCGCAACTCCGGGATACCAGCCAAGATCATTGAAATTGCCGATTACCGCCCAGACCTCCTCGGGCGTGGCGTTCAGCGTGATCTCTTGCGAGGTTTTTTGCCGTGATGGCCCGTGAGCCTCGGCAATCCCCGCCACAAGTGCAAGGCTGGCCGTCAGCGCCATCAGAAATTTCCGCATCGTATTTCTCCCATGCCGGGGCGCGCCCCTATTGCGCAACGATAAATCCCACACCCGCACGCACAATCCACCGAAAGTATGAGAGCCTATGACAACATTGGCTTATTTACTTCTTAATATGAAAAAGCGTTTGGTCGTGCTGGCTTGCCGTGCCTGAATGACTGCGGGAGGACACAATGAAACCGATTGCATGGCTATGCGTCTGCGTACCCTTTGCGGTGTGCGCCCCTGCCATAGCGGCAGACTTCACGCTGCGGGCGGCGGTGCTTCGGGTGGACACGCCGGGGAGGATGCCGATATCGCGGCTTAACCTGCGGCCGGATGATCTGGGTTTTGCGGGTGGCGCGCTTGGCACGGCCGACAATGCCACCACAGGGCAGTTCATGGGCCAGACCTTTTCGACCCTCGACGTGCTTGCCACGCCGGACACGGTCGATGCAGAGATGGAGAAGCTGCTTGCCGATGGCATCCCTTTCATCATAACGCTGGCCGATGCCGCAACGACGTTGAGGCTGGCCGACCGGGCGGGCGACACAGCGCTGATCTTTAACGCGGGGGCTACGGCGGACACACTGCGCAATGCCGATTGCCGCGCCAACATGCTGCATGTCGCCCCCAGTGACGCGATGAAAACCGATGCCGTGGCGCAGTTTCTGGTGTGGAAGCGGTGGAGCAACTGGTTCCTGATCGAAGGCAGCCACCCCGAGGACACCGCCCTTGCCGATGCCTACCGCCGCTCGGCCACCAAGTTTGGCGCGAAGATCGTGGAAACCCGCGTGTTTGAAGATACCGGCGGCGCACGCAGCACCGACAGTGGCCATGTGCAGGTGCAGGCGCAGATGCCGGTGGCCACGCAACGCGCCGCCGAGCATGACGTGGTGATCGCCGCCGACAATGCTGGCGTTTTCGCGGGCTATCTGCCGTATCATACATGGGACGCACGCCCGGTCGCAGGCTCGGGTGGGCTGATGCCCAAGTCGTGGCACGCGGCGCATGAGGCATGGGGAGCCACGCAATGGCAGACCCGGTTTGAAAAACAGGCGCGCCGCACCGCATGGGATGAAGATTATCAGGTCTGGATGGCCCTGCGTAGCATCGGCGAGGCGGCAACCCGCACCAGTTCGGACGATTTCAGAACGCTGACCGATTACATCCGCGGGCCGGAATTTCAATTGGCCGCCTTCAAGGGGCAGGCGCTGACCTTCCGCCCGTGGGACGGGCAGCTTCGCCAGCCGATCTTGCTGACCGCAGGGCCAGTAACAACTTCCGTCTCGCCCCAATCCGAGTTTCTGCATCAGGTGTCGCAACTGGATACGTTGGGAACTGATCAACCCGAAACCGGCTGCACCGCCATGATCGAAGGAGAATGACGTGACACGCCTTTCCCTCTTACTCGCTTCCGCCGCTCTGCTCGGCTCACCCGCACTTGCCGAGAAAATCTTCGTCAGCAATGAGAAGGGTAATTCCGTATCCGTGCTGGATGCCGAAACGCTGGAGGTGATCCACACGATCGACGGAATGCAGCGGCCCCGTGGCATCGCTGCATCCCCAGATGGCCGCGTGCTGTATGTCTGCGCGTCGGATGACAATCTGGTGCGGGTTTATGACACTACGACCTATGAGGAATTGCCCTCGCTGCCCTCGGGTCCCGACCCGGAACTGTTCGTGCTGCACCCATCGGGAAACCCTTTGTACATCGCCAACGAGGATGACAACATCGTCACCGTGGTCGATGTGAACACGCGGCAAGTGCTGGCTGAAGTGCCGGTGGGGGTGGAACCCGAAGGCATGGGTGTGCATCCAAATGGATCTATCGTGGTGAACACGTCAGAGACGACCAACATGGCACATATGATCGACACGACGACCTTTGAAATTGTGGCGAACGTGCTGGTCGATTCGCGGCCGCGCTTTGCGCAATACAACAGCGACGGCAGCAAATTGTTCGTCAGTGCAGAAATCGGCGGCACGGTGTCGGTGATTGACACGTCGTCAAACGAAATCATCCACAAGATCAGCTTCGATGTGCCCGGCGTGCTGCCCGAAGCACTTCAACCCGTGGGCGTGCGGCTGACAGCAGATGACAGCCGAATTTTCGTGGCGCTTGGACCATCGAACCGGGTGGCCGTGGTGAATGGGGCCACCTATGAAGTTGAAGATTACCTGCTGGTCGGCCAGCGCGTCTGGCAGCTTGGCTTCTCGCCCGATGGCAAGTTTCTTTACACCACCAACGGCAATTCCAACGACATTTCGGTGATAGACGTGGATGCAAACAAGGTCATCAAATCTGTGCAGGTGGGTGAACAGCCCTGGGGCGTGGTCGCTACACCGGCCGCAAGTCAATGAAATCGAAGGGATACGGAATGAAACTGATCTTGGCCGCAGCCACAGCTGCGCTTCTGGCCGCACCTGTTCTGGCGCATGACTACGGCTTTGCCGGGCTTCTGGCGAACACCAACCGCGAAACACTGGAACCTCTGACGCTCGCCTCCGGCAAGCCAGTGGCGGCAGCAGCCTATGAGCTGAAATCGGGCATGTATTACAAGATGGAGATCGTGGCCGATGGGTCGGCGGAACTGGCGCTGTCGGGGGGCGACTTTTTCCGCGCGGTCTGGATCAATGAGATCGTGATCAACGACATCGAGATCCGCCCGATGGGGGTCCATTCGTTGGAATTCGATGCCGCTGGGACCGCCGAGATATCTTTCATCGCCATAACGCCCGGCAGCTATAGGCTGAGCATTCCAAATACGTCGAGCGACAGCCAAGCCGCTGTCTTCAACATCCGCTAAGACGAAGCGCATGACCCGTGCATGTGCCGCCGCCCCTGCCCTGATCGCCCTCTCCCTCGCCGACCCAACCGCTACGGCCGATCAGAGTGTCCAGATCAATACGCTGTTAGCCTCAATGACATGCCAGGGTGATCCCGATAACGGCGAAGCAGAAGACGCAGGCGGGTTCGATCTGGACAATGTGATCTGCGCTGATGGCCAACATGACATCAAGCTGAACGCCGCCTATACGGTGTTGGAACAGCGGAAGGAGTAGGCATGACCACAACACCGGAACATCCCGCACTTGCGGTACGTGGCATCAGTCACAGTTTCGGCGCGATTCAGGCCCTGAAAGACGTGTCCTTCACCGTGCCGCGTGGCGCGTTCACCGCTTTGGTGGGCATCAATGGCGCGGGGAAGACAACGTTGTTTTCACTGATCACCCGGCTTTACGATAGCACCAGTGGCGCAATCGAGGTGGGCGGTTTTGATGCCCGTCGGCAACCGGGCGAGGCATTGTCGCGCCTTGGCGTAGTGTTTCAAAGCCGCGCATTGGATCTGGATCTGACGCTGAAACAGAACCTGTTGTATCACGCAGCCTTGCACGGCATCGGCCGCCAGACGGCGCTGGTGCGGATTGATGAGGTGCTGCACCTTGTCGGCCTGTCGGACCGCATCGGCGTCAAGGCGGCGGCATTGTCGGGCGGCCAGCAGCGGCGGGCTGAAATTGCCCGTTCGCTGATCCACCGCCCCGACCTGTTGCTGCTGGACGAGGCGGCGGCGGGTCTGGATGTGCGCTCACGGCAAGAGGTGCTGGCGGTGGTACGCCGTCTGATCGCTGGGCAAGGCGTTTCCACCCTGTGGGCCACCCATGCCTTTGACGAGATTGAAGCCGATGATCCCGTGGTTGTGCTGCACCGGGGTGCCGTTCTGGCGCAGGGCCGCGCGCAGGATCTGGCGGGGGACGGCAGTTTTTCCGATGCGTTCCTGACCATGACCGGCGCGGCGACAACCACTGGGGCCGCCGCATGAGGCCCGGAGCCAGCATCGCTTTCGCAGGCATCGTCAGCCGCGAGGTGCTGCGCTTTACCCATCAGCGCGAACGCTTTATAGCGGCGCTGGTGCGCCCGCTGGTCTGGCTTTTCATCTTTGCCGCAGGTTTTCGGTCCGTGCTCGGCTTGTCGATCACGCCGCCCTACGAGACCTATGTGCTGTATGAAGTCTATGTCACCCCCGGCCTTTGCGCGATGATCCAGTTGTTCAACGGAATGCAATCGTCGCTATCCATGGTCTATGACCGCGAAACCGGAGCAATGCGAACGTTGCTGGTCAGTCCCTATCCGCGTTGGTTCCTGCTCGGATCAAAGTTGATTTCCGGCGTGCTGGTGTCGGTGCTGCAAGTCTATGCCTTTTTGCTGATCGCATGGTTCTGGGGGATCGAGCCGCCGCTGATCGGCTATCTGACCGTACTGCCCGCTTTGATCCTGGCGGGGGTAATGCTGGGGTCACTGGGGTTGCTGATCTCCTCCACCATCAAACAGTTGGAGAATTTCGCTGGAGTGATGAACTTCGTGATCTTTCCGATGTTCTTCGCGTCATCCGCACTTTACCCGCTGTGGCGGATGCAAGAATCAAGCTTGATCCTGTATGATATCTGCCGGTTCAATCCGTTCACCCATGCGGTGGAACTGATCCGCTTCGCACTGTACGGCCGCTTTGATCTGACCTCCTTTCTGGTGGTTGCAGGCTGCACGGTGGTGTTTTTTGGCGCCACCATTTTCATGTATGATCCGGCCAAGGGGTTGTGGCGCAACCGCAAGGGCTAAGGTTTGGGGGAATTACCGATGATTGGTCACAGCATCAGGGCGGGGCTATTCATGCTGGCGCTTTCGGGCGCGGCCCAGGCAGCCGGGCCTGTGGACCCCGAATGGCCCTGCATCCAGCGCCTTGTGCCCCATCTGTCGCTGGGGCAGGTCTGGGCGGGGCCGCAACCGGACGAAGCCATCCTCGCGTTGTCGGAAACGCCACAGGTACAAGAACTTGCCCGCGCCATTTCCCTGCGCCGCACCCCGCTGGAGCAGGCAGAATCGCTGATCGCGACCTATGCCGGTACCAGCGATGCGGCCGGCCTGACAGCGCTGTATCTGGCCGCGTTCGACCAGATCAACGCCTCGCGTGACCGTGTTCTGACAGGCATTTCACGCTACGCCCGCAAACAGGCAAACCTGGATGCTACCATCAAGGAAAAGCGGCACGAGTTCGCCCGTCTCAACGCCGCCGACGCCCTCGATTTCGACGCGCTGGATGCGGTGGAGCGTGACATCGACTGGTCCACTCGCATCTTCCTCGACCGGCAGCAATCACTTACCTATGTGTGCGAGACGCCGGTGATTCTGGAACAGCGCGCCTTTGCGCTAGGGCGCGCCGTGATGAGCCACATGCCGTGACGGCATGGGCGAAGTCCCTGAAAATGCTGCACAAGCATCTGATACTTTGGTCTTATCTGGTCAGCGTTGGTACGCCTACTGGCAAGAAACCTGTTCTCAAGGGGCTGTTATACACCTACAGTTTCATGGTCGGGCGAGAGTGGAGGCTCAACCGACACGGGAGGATACCATGCAGCAGAATTCGAAAGCAACTTTCGGCAGCGACGTATCACGGCGGGCCGCTGCGCACGACATCCGCGACATTCTTATCGTCGATGACCATCCACTGATGTGCGAGGCGCTGTCTGTCACGCTCAGCCACGCGTTTGGTCTTCGGCGGGTGCGCATGGCCGCCAGTGTGGCGGCCGCACAGGCCAGCATTCGCACCGGAGGCATACCCGATGCGGTGGTGCTTGATTTGAACCTGCCGGATGTCTCGGGCGCAGAAGGGGTCATGACGCTGCGCAACGTCATAGGCGACGTGCCGCTGACGGTGATTTCGTCAGAGTTTGAATGTGGGATGGTGGCGGCCTTGCTGGCATCGGGCGTTCAGGGCTACATTCTGAAAAGCCTTGCCCGCAGCCGGATGATCGACGCGTTCGAGAGGATGTGG
The DNA here is from genome assembly GCA_031398405.1 of Rhodobacterales bacterium. Classification (GTDB taxonomy): domain Bacteria; phylum Pseudomonadota; class Alphaproteobacteria; order Rhodobacterales; family Rhodobacteraceae; genus JANNNF01. The sequence continues at coordinate 8,626 of JANNNF010000190.1, forward strand.
GCCGGTGAAGTGGTGACGCCGGACGCCTACGACCCGGATGAGATTGGCAATGCTGCCGAAGTGGCGGGACTGGCGCGCGATTTCGGTTCCCTGACGCCTCAGCAGTTGAACATCCTGCGGCTGATCTGTCAGGGGCGTCCCAACAAGCTGATATCGTATGAACTTTCCATCGCCGAGGCGACGGTCAAGACTCATATCGCAGCCATCATGTCGAAAGTGAACGCCAGCAACCGGACGCAGGTGGCGTTGCTTGCCAGCCGGGCGCGGATGTTCGTGCGCTGAATTCGCCAAGAGGGGGGAGCCTGCAATGCTGATCCCGCCCGCACCAGCCGTTTTGTGCCCTCGTGTCACGAACACGCGCGGCCCGATTGCGCGCATGGCCGCCGACATAGAAATGGCCTTTGTGGGCATGACGCCTTCGCTGATCTTGTTGTTTGCCTCGGATGGCGAAGTGCTGGTGCCGCTGTCGCGCGCCCTGTCAGCAACGTTCGGGGGGGAGTGTCAGATTGTCGGCTGTTCCTCTGCCGGGGAATTTGCTTTCAGCCATTACCGCAGCGACAGCGTTGTGGCGATTGCAGTGCCGTCCGAGCATTTCCGCGCCAAGCCGATCTTGTTGCGCCACCTGCGCGATTCGGCGGCACTGGACTGGATGCTCGCCCTCAGGGCTGCGTCAGAGACTCTGGGCGACACGCCCGGCTGGTCGCGTTTTGGCATCCTGCTGATTGACGGTCTAAGCCAGCGCGAAGAGTTGGTCAGCGCGATGATCGACGCAACGCTTCCCGGCCTTCTGGTGCTGGGCGGCTCGGCAGGGGATGGGTTGCGGTTCGACCGCACGCATCTGGTTCTGAACGGCGTCTCTCATTCCGAAAGTGCAATCCTTTGCTTGATGGCCACCGATTTTCGCATCGAGGAAGTGATCTTCGATCACATCAGCCCCACGGCGACCCGCCTTGTGGTTACGGACGCGCGCCCCGATGACCGATTGATCCTGGAGATCAACGCCGAACCCGCCGCCGATGAATACGCCCGGCTGATCGGGGCAACGGTGGCCGACCTTGGCCCGACCGCCTTTGCTGAAAATCCGCTGCTGGTGCAGATCGGTGGTCGGCAATTCGTGCGCGCCATCAGTGAGATCGCGCCGAAGGGCGGCTTGCGCCTGATGTCCTCGGTTGAAACCGGCGTGGTCATGACATTGGGCCGGGCCGAGGATTTGACCAATGGGCTGGAAGACCGGCTCAGCCGCCTGACCAGCGAGGCCGCGCTGATTCTGGGGTTCGACTGCATCCTGCGCCGCATCGCGCTGGAGCAGGCTGGCCAGCAGGACACCGTGGCCCGAATTTATCAGCGCTACAACATCGCGGGATTCAACACCTATGGCGAACAGCACGGCGGCATCCACGTCAACCAAACCTTTGTCGGCCTGGCCTTTCTGGATGACAGCGTGCGGCCCGATGCAGTGGTTCGGTGGCCATGAACGCCCGCGTTCCCGACCGCGGCGAGAGCATTGCCGCCATGGAGGCCCGGATCGACAAGCTGACGCAGATCAACACGGCGCTGATCCGCCGGGTGGATCAGTTGGATGCAGCCCGAAGTTCCACCTATTCTTTGGCCACGACGGCCGCCTTGTTGGAAAAGGAAGTGCTGGCCCGCAACCGCGATCTTGAACGCGCGCTGGCCGATCTGGGTGCCATCAACGTAGAACTCGCCGCCGCGCGCGAGGTCGCGGATGGGGCGAACCGGGCCAAGTCACGCTTTCTGCGTGCTGCCAGTCATGATCTGCTGCAACCACTTAGCGCGGCCAAGCTGTTCCTGTCGCATCTGGGCGAATTGACCTCTGATCCACAGCACCGTGATCTGGTGGACCGCATCGGTGCGAACTTTGACAGCGCCGAAGAATTGATCCGCGTGCTGCTGGAAATCGCCCGGCTGGATTCGCAGCAGTTGCAGATCACGCTTTGCCCTGTGTCGCTGGGGCGGCTGTTCCAACGGCTGGCCATCGACATGCAGGCGCAATCGGCGGGGCTGGACCTGCGGTTCGTGCCCTCGTCAAAAATGGTGTTGAGCGATCCTGTCTACTTACGGCGCATTGCGCAGAACCTGATCTCCAACGCTCTGAAATACACGGATACCGGCCGCGTTCTGGCAGGTGCGCGGCAGGATGGCGACACCGTCTGGCTGGAGGTGCATGACACCGGCATCGGCATCGCACTCGAAGATCAGGAGCGTATCTTCAACGAGTTCGAGCGCCTGTCACGGTCGGATGTGGCAGGGACAGGTCTTGGCTTGTCCATCGTGCAGAGGGCCTGCCTGCAACTGAATCACAAGATCGAGGTCCGCAGCACGCCGGGCGTCGGGTCGACTTTTCGGGTGCAGTTGCCGCTGATCCGGGGCGTCTGTCCGTTGTCCGAACACAAGGCCGTCGACACCCGTGACACACAGCAGATCATGGCCACTTTCGCGCAACGCCGGGCCCTGGTGGTCGAAAACGATGCCGCCATGCGTCAGGCCTTTGTCTTCTTGCTGAAAAGCTGGGGCATGGACGTGCTGGACAGCGACAGCACACAGGGCGCACTTGACCTGCTTGCGGACAGGCGCTGGCGTCCCGACGTGATCCTGACAGATTACAGGCTGGATGGGTCGGATACCGGAGTGCAGGTGATTGCCGGGGTGCGGGCGGCGTTGCGCCAGCATGTGCCCGCGCTGATCGTCAGTGGCGAAAGTGCTGCGGCCATTGGAGAGGTGTCCGAACATCTGGGTGCCGCCGTACTGGTAAAACCGGTGGTCGAGGTGGAATTGCGCGACGTGATGTTGATGTTGATCCGGGGCAGCGCATGATCCGGTTTCTTCCCAATCTGCGACTTCGGCCCAATCTTCGCTTAAGGTTAAGCATGGGTGCATCGCTGCTGTCCGTACTGGCGATTCTTGCGGCGGGCATCGCGGTGTTCGGTTTGGCCAGCACCCAGCGCCTTGCGACCGAAGCAATGGCGGCGCAGCAACGGATCGAGGCGTTTTCCAGCCTGTCGGCCCGGGTGAACGAATGGATGCTGGGTCGGCTCGTGCCCGGTACAGCGGCGGGGCGGGGGGCGAGCCCGTCCGAAAGCAGCTTTGCGGTGATGGCGACACTCGCCTTGCTGGAGGCGCTGGTGGACGAAGACCTAAAGGCGGCACCGGATACAGCCTCTTCCAGCCAGCGCGAACGTCAAGTGTTGACGCTGGCTCGCATCCGGGGGCTGTTCGTGCAACTGGAAGACAGCATGAACCGCGTTTCGCCGCAGTCGCCTGGGGCCGAGGCTGCGATGAATTACTACGGCACACAGGTGCCCGCTCTGATCGCGGGGCAAATCCAGCAAGATGCCCGCCGCCGCGAAGCCGCGATGGCCAGTATGGGGCACTTGCGCCAGACGCTGCACCGCTTGGCCATTGCCGTGGTGGTGGCGACCCCGCTGATCCTTGCCGCGCTTTATGCGCTGCTGGTGCGCCCGCTGATCGCGCGGTTGCAGGGTGCCGTGCGGGGAGATGCCAGCGGCGCGCATGATGAACTGTCGCTGGCCTTTGCCCGCATCCGCCAGCGCACCGCTCGATTGGACCGGCGGCAGCGTCGGCTGACCCAGGAATACGCGCGGCTGGAAGGCACCGTCGCCGAACGCACGGCCGCGCTCAGCCATGCCAACGCGCAGTTGTCGCAGGCCGATGCAGAGCGGCGACGGTTCTTTGCCGATGTCAGCCACGAGTTGCGCACGCCGCTGACAGTCATTTTGGGCGAGGCAGAACTGGGCCTGCGCGGTACGGACCCTGCCCATCACGGCACCTTCGCGACCATACAAAGCCGCGCGCTGAGGTTGTACCGGCGGATCGAAGATCTGCTGCGCATCGCACGCTCTGAAAGCGGTCAGCTTGACCTGCAACGTGAACGCGTCGATCTTGCCGCTGTTCTCCGCGCCGCCGAGACGGATCTGGCACCGATTCTGAAACGGGCGGGAATTGCCTGCCGAATCAGCCTGCCGACGGTGCCAGTCACGGTCATCGGCGATGCGGACTGGCTGCGGCAGGTGTTTGCGGGCCTTTTTGAAAACGCCGCAAAATATGCGGGCAAGGGGGCGGAGCTGACTGTGACCTGCGAGACGGCTGAGAACAACGTGATAGTGGTGTTGACCGATACCGGGCCGGGTATCGCGCCCGAACGGCTGGCCGGTGCGCTGGACCGGTTCACCAGGGCCGACGCCCGCGCGCAGGGCTTCGGGGTAGGCCTTGCGCTGGCGCGGTGGGTGATCGAGGCACAGGACGGCACTATCGGCATTTACAGCCCGGTCCGCAACGGGCGCGGGCTGGGGTTGCGCCTTACTCTGCCACGCGCCGGCGGCCTTGAAACCACCGATACAAGGGAGGCCGCACGCGCATGACCCGCATCCTGATCGTGGAAGATGACGCCGATATCGCGTCGTTGCTGCAACGTGGCTTTGCCGCCGAAGGGTACGCATCGGTGTGGGAACAGACGACCGAAGACGCGCTGTCGCGCCTGAACGCCGAACCCTTTGATGCCGCGATCGTGGATATGATGCTGGGCGAGGAAAGCGGCGCGGCCCTGCTGGCCGAAATGCGGCTGCGCGGCCACGGGTTGCCCGCCATCGTTCTGTCAGCCCTGTCACGGGTGGAAGACCGCGCCGAGGGGCTGAACTCGGGCGCGCATGATTATGTGGTCAAACCCTTCCAACTGAACGAATTGATCTCGCGGCTGCGGGTTCAGTTGGTGCGGGCCGTCCCAAGGGTCAGCGGACTGACCCTTGGCGGGTTACGCTACGATCCGGCGTCACGGATGGTGATTGGCGACCGGCGGATCATGCTGACCGAACGCGAGGGCGAATTACTGGAATATCTGATGACGCGCGCCGGGCAGGTTTTGACGCGCGGTGCGATTTTCGATGCGCTCTGGGCACCTCATGGCGGATCGACGGAAAATGTCGTCGATGTTTATGTCGGCTATCTGCGCCGAAAACTGCATCCACTGGCCGGATACGGCCTTGCGCTTCGGACCCTGCGGGGCCGGGGCTTTACCTTGACACGCGAGGATAGCGCATGATGTTTCGCCTGATTTTGCCCCTGATCCTGCTTGCACAGCCACTTGCGGCGGGCAGCTTTTCGGATGCCGTGTTCGATCCTGTTGCGATGCAGGCCGCCCTTGGTGACGAACCGCTGCGCTATGATCATATCCTGCGCATGCCGGAACTGCCGAAAACCGATATGCGCCCGCTGACGCCCGCCGCAGAAGAGACGGATGAATTCACCCTGACAAAGCCAGAGGATTCACGGCTGGCGCTGGAACGTGTGACCCAAGGCGAAACGCAGCCGATCAGCGATTTCAACGTGAATTCCGCCAACCCTATCCTGATCTATTTCCTTGAATCCACTGCCCGCAACATGACCGAGATTACCGGCGGCAGTCCGTTCTACATCCGAAACCGCCTGCGAGAGGCCTTGGGCAAACCTGACCTTGGTCCAATTGCCGAAATTGCCATCGGCGAAAGAACAGCCACCGCGCGCGAAGTCATCATGCGTCCGTTTGCCGAAGATGCGATCCGCAGTCGGATGGGGGCTTTTGCCGAACTGACACTGCGCTTTGTCGTGGATGCCGATCAGCCGGGCCGCATTCTTGTGCTGGCGGCGGATGCCGTTGGCGTGGAAGCGAGTTATCACGAAAGCCTGATTTTGAAGTCAGAGGGTGAGTGATGAGGAACACTGGCCTGACGATCGCCGCAGCACTGTGCTTTGGCACGGCAAGTCTCGCGCAGGACGCCATCCTTGGCGGTGTGGTGAATGATTATCCCACCGCCGTGCGCGCCGAGTATGTCTTTGGCTGCATGGCCGTGAACGGGCAGACCAGCGATGCGCTGAACCGCTGTTCCTGCTCCATCGACACCATCGCGTCTATTTTGCCTTATGATGATTATGTCGCTGCGGAAACCGTGCTGCGGATGCGCCTGTCCTCGGGCGAGCGGTCCACCCTGTTTCGCGGCGGAGCCATGACCACCGCGACCGTCGCCGACCTGCGCCGCGCACAGGCCGAGGCCGAGATCATCTGTTTCTGACCCCGCCCAGCATGACACGCACGAATTCCCTGACATCAAACCCAGACCCGGGCCGGGCATAGATCGCCCGGTCCAGCGCCCGCAGCGCCTCTGGCTGATTGGCGCGGTGGGCGGGCAAGTCGGCAGCGGCACCGCGCAAGCGAAGCAGATCGCCCCCCCTCGCCGCTTGCCGTAACCGCCATGCGGGCAGAGGCGAATAATGCCGCCAAAGGCTGTGCAGCGCACCGCCCCGTTGCAAACCCATAGCCCCCATAGCCCCCAGCCCCGCAAGTGCACCGGCCAGAAGCGCGCCAACGTCCACCCCGACCGTGCCGCTGCGAATATCCCCTTTCGCCATTTGCGCGGCAGGCGCGCTGGCGTAGGCGATAGGCAGCGGCGGAATTTCCACGGCCTCCACCCGGCGGGAGACGGTGTTGAAGTAAGGGATTTCAATCGGGCCCAGCACACCCGGTTCGCCGGTTTCGGGGCGGAACTGCCATGTCCAGATCAC
>JANNNF010000254.1:0-4542 GCA_031398405.1 Rhodobacterales bacterium
CGGCAATGCGCTGGGCAATATCCTGACCGGAAACATCGGCCACAACGTGCTGATGGGCAGCCTCGGCAACGACACGATGGTTGGCGGGGCGGGCAACGACACTTATGTCGTCGACGCCACCGGCGACCGAGTGTTCGAGACCACGACGATCGCTAGCATCATCGATGCGGGCGGCACCGACACGGTGCAGAGTGCGGTCGGCTTCAATCTTGACGCCACAGCCGGGGTGCGTTTTGTCGAGCGCCTGTCGCTGACCGGAACGGGCAACATCAACGGCATAGGCAATGCGCTGGCCAATATTCTGACCGGAAACACTAGCAACAACGCGCTGAACAGCGGCCTCGGCAACGACACGATGGTTGGCGGGGCGGGCAACGATATCTTTGTGTTTAACACTGCGCTGAGTGCCGCAAACGTTGACCGGATCACCGATTTCACCGTTGTTGATGACACGATCCGCCTTGATGACGCGGTGTTTGCAGGGCTGACCACCGGCACACTGGGGGCCTCGGCTTTTGTTGCCAACTTGACGGGAGTTGCATCCGATGCGCTTGAACGGATCATCTACGAGACCAACACCGGAAGGATTTATTTCGATGCGGATGGGAGTGGATCTAGCGCGCGTCTGCAATTCGCGACATTGACCGCCAATCTCGCCCTGACAAATGCCGACTTCTTCGTGTTATGATCCCGGCAAAGAACGAAGGGGCGCCGACTGCCATCGACTTGGCGGCCGGCCCCGACCCAGAGAAGGTTCGACGCCAGTCCCGTTCCCTCTGACACTTGCCCTCTTGAAGAGTTCTCCTGATCCGGCTGCAGCCGGATTTTTCCGTTGTTTTCGGGGGTTATGCGAGTGGGGCTATTAACCGGCACTGGGCCGTCATCGCCTCGCTCATCAAGACCTGCAAGATGAACGGCGTCGACCCCCACTCTTGGCTGACGGCATCGCTCACCGCCTTCGTCAGGGGCCAAAAACAGAGCCAAATCAACGACCTGCTCTCGTGGAATTACGCCCTCACCGTGTAAACGTGACGGCGCTTACTCAAAGCGACGGCCCGCAAGGGCAGATCGGTGGCCAAAGAGATCTCCCCGATCGCGCTGGAAGCCGTCAAACGCTTCGACGCCATCTTCCGTAGTGAGCGCGAGATCAACAGTCTGACCGCCGAGGCCCGCCATGACGTCCGTCAGCAGCTGGTGCGCCCGATGGTCCAGAATCTGCACGACTGGTTGCGGGCAGATCGCGCCCAAATGTCGAAGCACAACCCCGTCGCCAAGGCCATCAACTACATGTTCGATGAAGATGGCCGCTGGGAAGCCTTCACCCGGTTCCTTGATGATGGCCAGAAACGCACACGATGCGTCCGTTTAATTTTGATTTACGAACTCAGCCATACGACGGATGAGAAAATATCCTACGGTTGCACCAGCGTCCTGAAGTCCTATGGTCTTTTGCTGAAAAGCGGCAGCCTTTCCGTGCTGGGCGAGCAAGTCTTTCGTCTTTTCCAAAGCATCTGCTGCCACCACCGCGGTTGCTGCGAGTGCGGTAGAAAGAGGCGTACTCTGTCGGGCCTGCTCTTCGAGCGAGATGGTAATTGGGGCCAAGACATCAAGGATCGTCTTGTCGCCCACTTTGGCTTTTCCGCGCTCGGCGATTGCATCCCTGAACGCCGCCCAAAAAGCGGCGATCTCCGCGGTCCCAAGTTCAACGCTGCCTTCGAGCGCCTTGCTCGCACGCAGAAAACCAGAGGCAGTAAGCGTCCCCATGGTCGAGGGCGCAGCCCGGGCCATTGTGGCACCGGCAGTCCGCAACAGCTTTGCAATGCCCCCTTCGGGTCCCTCGGCGGCAAGCGTCTCGGCGGCTGCGGCAAAGGATTTGCTCATCGTGATCCCAAGATCGCTGTCGCCGACTTTACCATCCAATTCGATCAAGTAGTCCCTTTGCTCCGCAAAAAGCTCCTTCCACGCCTCAAAAAGATGGATGAGCTGTTCAGCCGAAATAGTCGAAAGCGCCATAGTTTTACCCCGCCACGTGCTTGAAGAACGGCGTATTGGCAGGAGCTGCCATCAAGCGATCAAGTTCTTCATCAAGATGCAGTATAGAAATCGAAGCGCCCGACATTTCCATCGACGTAGCAAATTCACCCACCCAGACATGCTTTGCGTTCAGGCCCCGCGTTTCGAGCAGCTGCGCGACACGACGGAAAAGAATGTACAGTTCTTCGAGCGGCGTCCCGCCAAGGCCATTGATCAACACAGCGACATTATCGCCCGACTTATAGGAAGTTTCCTGAAAGATACGGTCCATCATCTCGTCGACAACCGCATCTGCCGGAGCCAGCTTCTTACGAACAATCCCCGGTTCACCGTGGATTCCCATGCCAATCTCCATTTCGTCCGCGCCGATGGAGAAGGTCGCCTTGCCGATTTCCGGCACGACGCAGCTGGAAAGCGCTACGCCCATTGTTCTGGTGTTCAGACGCGCCTTATCGGCGATGCGGCTCACCTCGTCCAGCGAATGGCCCTCGGCCGCTGCGGCTCCTGCCGCCTTGTAGATGAAGAATATCCCTGCGACCCCGCGCCGCTTGTGTTCTTCACCGACGATAGAAGAGGCAACATCATCATTTCCAACGACCTGTTTGACCGCAATGCCGTCAAGATCAGCAAGCTCGGCCGCCATATCGAAGTTGATGATGTCACCGGTATAATTTCCGTAGACGTAAAGAACGCCCTCACCCTGATCGATGTGCTTGGTGACCTGATACATCTGCTCTGCGCTAGGGGATTGGAACACACCACCAACTGCGGCACCGTCGATCATTCCATCACCGACAAATCCCAGAAATGTCGGCAGATGGCCCGACCCTCCGCCCGTGGCGATCCCGACCTTGCCAGGTTTAAGGCGGGACGTCACAAGGCAACGGAGATCGCCTGCCGCATAGGTCACAGCCGGATGTGCCTTGTAGATACCTTCAAGCATTTCATCCACGAAGTGGACAGGATCGTTCAAGAACTTCTTCATATGGTTTTCTCCCGGGGTTTCTCTAAGATTGACGCTGGCGCATGACAAAGAATGCCGCCGCGAGCAGGATGAAGCTGCCCACCACAAGACGTTGCCACGTGCTCGGAATGCCCACGAGGACGAGGACACTGTTGATGACGACGATCAGCAGCACGCCCAGCAATGTGCCAAGCACCGAACCGGTCCCACCCGTGATGCGTGCGCCCCCGAGGACCACGGCCGCAATGACGTTGATTTCCGTTCCGACAAGATCGAACGGATTGGCCTGACGGTTGGCACAGACATGGATGATCCCCGCAACACCGGCCAATGCGCCCGCGTAACCGAACAGAAACACCTGGACCGTGCGTAGACTATAGCCCAGCCGGCTGGCGATGTCGGCGTTGCCACCAACCGCAAAGATAGCGCGGCCCATCAGGGTTCGGTTAAGTATCCACCAGGTCAGGATGGCCGCCGCCGGCAAGATCAGAAAATAGAACGGAAGCGTTACAACGGCTCCGTTCGCGCTTTCAAACTGGAACAGCGGTGCGCGCCCAAATGCGCCCATCTGAGGCGGCAAGGACATGATCCAAACGGTCCCGACGAACGAAAGCAAAAATCCGCGGAACAGATATTGTGTCCCAATGGTCACGATCAGTGACGGGACTTTCAGATGGTGCACCAGTAGGCCGTTGATGATACCAAGCGCTGCCCCGCCCAAAGTCGCAATCAGCAAGATCGCGAACATCGGCAGTCCGGGCAAACTGTCCTGTACCAGCAATGTAAGCGAATACATCGTCGTCGCTGCAATCGCCGTAAAAGACACATCGATCCCGCCCGCGGCAAGGATAATGAAAACACCCAACGCGAACAGCCCCATGACCACACTGGCGCGCGCGATGTCGATTAGGGTCGAAGGCTGGAGGAAGGCAGGGTTTGCTATGGCAACCGCGACGCAAATGGCGACCAGAATGATCAAGGTAATGATTTCGGGGCGGCGTCGCACCAACTGGCGAAAGCCGCTCACGGCGTGTCCATCCGACACGACTTTTTCGGCGGGTGAGAGATGGCTCATGCTGCGGTCTCCGTGGGGGTCGTCAACATCGCTTGGTAAAGCTGCATCTCGTTCGTGGCAGTAGCGGCCGTCTCGGCGACGACGCGACCGCTGTTCATCACCAGAATCCGGTCCGCATTCTGCAAAAGTTCGGGCAGGTCGTCGCTAACGAGGACAAGACCCATCCCTGCGTCCGAGAGCGCCTGGATCACTTTGTAAATCGTATCTTTCGACCCCACGTCCACACCAACGGTCGGGCCGTGCAAAACTAGAAGCTTCGGTTTGATCGTCAGCCAGCGGCCAATCAGGACGCGCTGCTGGTTCCCTCCGGAAAGGGCGCCGACCGGCAGATCGACGTTCTTGGTGTTCAAGCGCATGTCTTCGGAGAGTTGCGACGCAATCTTGCGGCCCTCTTTCTGGTCGATGATCCCGAAGGCCCTGACAAGACGCGAGACAATCAATGCGATCTCGTTTTGCAGGATCGATTTAT
>JANNNF010000290.1:0-4810 GCA_031398405.1 Rhodobacterales bacterium
GCACCCTTGCCCTGATCGACCCGGGCCCTGCCCTTCCCGCGCATCATGCAGCCCTCCTCGCCGCGCTCCGCCCCGGTGAGGCGATCCGCCATATTCTGATCACCCATGCGCATCGCGACCATTCTGCATTGGCACCCGCAATGGCGCAGGCCACAGGTGCGCCGGTTCTGGCCTTCGGAGGCGCGCTGTCAGGCCGCAGCCCCGTCATGCAACGCCTTGCCGCGGCAGGACTGACAGGGGGTGGCGAAGGCGCAGACCTCACCTTTCGCCCCGATATCCTGCTGGCAGACGGCGAACAGGTAACAGGCGATGGCTGGACCGTGACGGCCCTGCACACCCCCGGCCATATGGGCGGGCACCTGTGCTTTGCCCTTGGTGATCTGCTGTTTTCCGGGGATCATGTGATGGGCTGGTCCTCGACCTTGGTGTCGCCGCCCGATGGTGACATGGGGGCCTATATCGCCGCGCTGACAAAGTTGGCGCAGCACAGATGGCAGCAGTTCCTGCCCGGCCATGGGGCCGCTATCACAGATCCGGCGACCCGCATTGCCGACCTGACACGCCATCGCCATTCGCGAGAACTGGCCATTCTGCAGGCCCTGCGCGCAGGGCCAATGACGCCCGCCACCCTGACCGCCCGCATCTACACCGACACGCCCCGCCCCCTGATGCCCGCCGCGCAGCGCAATGTGCTGGCCCATCTTATTGATCTTGCAATACGAAACCTGATCAGCGCAGACCCCGCTCCCCGACCCGACGCGCTCTTCACCCTAACGGCAAAGGATTAGCTCTTTTTCCCGCTTTGCCCCTTTACGCCCCCAAACACCCTTGCTATAGACCTCTCAGTTCCGGCGTAGCTCAGCGGCAGAGCAGTTGACTGTTAATCAATTGGTCGTAGGTTCGATCCCTACCGCCGGAGCCAATATCACCGCAAGGCGTTGAAAGTGAACGGCTAATTCTTTTAGCTCCGTTTGGTTTCGGCGCCTTTCGTGTTTTCGCGTCACAAGCGTCTCGCACACGTCTCAGTCACGGAACACACGTTCCCTGATTGGAACAGCGACGGCCCCCTGACTGGCAAGGGCCACATGATCAATCGTCCCTACCGTCACCCAGATGCGATCGGCTATATTTTCGCAGGTGAATCCTGGGGTTGTCTACATAAATCGCCCCTTTGACCCTTACCCTGGACCGACGGACGCCCCTTTGGGGAACATATGGATTGGGCGCCTTTCGCAGGAGTTCGACAGGATGCTTGACCACATCATTTCCATGTGGCCCCCTTTGTCGGAGCATCTGGTCGTGCGGTATTTTAATGATTGTCTGACTGACCATCTGACAAGGCTGCGACCCGGTAGACGCGTGGTGCGCATGACAGGTCGCAAGCGAAACGAGTGTCTTGACCAATCCGAAATCTATGAGGGTGTTCTGCAAAACTTGATAGAGGACAGCATCTGAGTGCAGTTACCTCCTCAATACACCAATCCACAATGGACGCCTGACCAACTCAGCTCGGCTGTTCATGTTTATGCGCAAGAGGCATGACGCGGAGCTGCGGGAGGCCCATTTGTCCGCACGGTTGGCGGCCCTGCAAAGTGCTGCCTAGACACCACGGCCCTTCCCGATAAAACGAGTACCGTTCATCGCAGTTAAAGATCACACCCTCGGCCCCGACAAGGCAACAGGCGCATACCTCTTGGCTGATAAGAGGCGACTGTCCGCAACCCCGAACACAATTCTTGGTACTACCGCTCATGCCTAAAAGGTAAAAACGCCCCCGGATCGGTCGCATGGGCGAACGATCCTAACAACTTTCGACTTATCCGCGGATTTCGCCGATGCCTGGGCAGTTGCCTTTGACGCCATGCACGGTACTTACTCATCGAAAATCCCGCACCTCTTCTTCGGGATGGTAGAGTGCAATGCGCTCACTCAGGACGTCATGGCTCAACGGGCCGCGAATATTCGCCTGTTTAGCCTCAGCACGGGCATAACCGATGTCACCCAGATCGAACAGGTTCACCTGATCATCTGGCATAATTGCCTTGGCAAGGTTCGCAGCGTTGAACATCCGCCATGCAATCCGGTCGCGCCAGTTGTGGGGGGGCATCTTGGAAAGACCGCATCACCCCGACAATCCGCGTCACGTTGATGATGTCCTTGCGGGACATATCCATCACCTGGTGATCGGCGTCACGTCGGTCGACCTCAGCCTCGAAAACCCCTTGTTCAAAAAAAACATGCGCGGTGAGGCCACGAACGCCATTGGTCCGAGAGTGTGGCCGAACGGGTACACTAAAAATGAGGTATCCCGCCGCGGATATGTTGGAAAATTATCGGGCTGATCGAACAATCACATCTGCCCGTCGACCTCTTCGATAACGGACTGCTGCGCCAATACGCCTTTTCAGTAGTCACACACCAATGCGGCCTCAACGCGTTCTGCTACATCCAGCAAGGCGGCATCGTCACCAATCGATCTTACCAGTTGAAGTCCGGCCGGGATAACGCTGTTGGGAACCCGGACTGGCAGGGTGATCGCAGGCTGCCCCGTCAGGTTGAAGGGCGCGAGGCAAAGCATTTGCGACAGGTCATCCTGACTGCCGACCTCGGCCGCACCTGTGGGTGGCAGGGTCGGGGCTGTCGGCAGCAGCAGGGCATCATCCCCCTGCAACGCCTCGGCCAGCGCCGCACGCAGGTGTCCGCGGAACTGATGTGCGCGTAAGGTCCACACCGCAGGTATGGCAAACCCCTCGGCGATCTGCGCGCGTGTGGCAGGGGTGAGTGATTGCGGATGCGCAGCCTCGATCCGCTCCAGCGCAATCGCGGCTTCCGGGGCCATGACTAGCAGCAGCGTTTCGACGACCAGCATAGGGTCGGGCAGCGTGCCCTTCGGAATGTGCCTGATGCGGAAACCGGCATGCGTAAGGTGGTCGCACGCCGCCTCGATGCAGTTGCGCACATCCGGGCTGATCAGCGGGTGGTAAAGCCAGTCATCCAGCACGGCCAGGCACAACGGGGACTGTGATCGTGACGACGGCAGGGGGCCCGTCATCGCGGCCAGCATCAAGCGTACATCCCCAACCCCGGCCGCCATTGGCCCCGCGTGATCAAGCGTGGGCGACAGCGGAAACACCCCACGCATCGGCACCCGACCGTGGCTTGGTTTCATCCCGACGATGCCGCAATAGGCTGCCGGCAGCCGGATGGACCCGCCGGTATCAGTCCCGATGGCACCGAAGGCAAAGCCTGCCGCGATGGCGGCCGCCGAACCGCCGCTGGACCCACCCGCAGACCGCGCCAAATCGAGCGGGTTTCTGGTATCGCCAACGCTGGGATGTGCAGCGCCATAGGCAAACTCGAACATGTTGGATTTGCCCAGCACAATCGCCCCGGCCCGTCGCAGAGCGCTTACAACATCGGCGTCCCGTGTCGGGACCGTTTGAAAGCAGGCCGCCGCGCCATAGCCCGTGGGCATGCCCGCCACATCCGTGTTATCCTTCACGACGATGGGCAGTCCCGCTAGGGGGCCTGCGGTGCTGGATCGGGCGAGCAACGCGGCCTTGCGCGCCCCTGTTTCATCCACGAACGACATCGCCCGCAACTCGGGGTCAAACTGCGCGATCCGATCCAGACAAACATTCATCCGGTCAACCGGGTCATCGGCCACAGCAGGGGCGGATGCTGCGGGGCGGATCATGTCTCCACCATTTGGAGTCAAACGTGCCAGCGGCTCTTGCGGCAAATCAAGCAATTGCAGCCGCTGTGCGCAAACCGCCAGACGCCGCAGCATTTGCAGGCTTTCCGCCGATAAGGGCTGCCCCGCATGGGGGCCATGCAGATCGCGCGCGTCGGCAAACGCAAACGCATTGCAGGCCGTGTCGACGTCAGGCGGCTGCATCACGCAGCACCCGACCGGGTTTCGGAAATGAAGCGCGCGAACCGCTCTGACGGTGGATTGGCAAACAGATGCGCCGATGGCCCATCCGCGTCGATCACGCCTTGATGCAAAAAGATCACCCGGCTTGCGACATCGCGGGCAAAACCCATTTCGTGGGTGACGACCAGCATCGTGCGCCCCTCTTCGGCAAGCGTCCGCATGACGCGCAGAACCTCGCCCACGCGTTCGGGGTCAAGCGCGCTGGTCGGTTCGTCGAACAGCATGACATCGGGGATCATCGCAAGGGCGCGCACGATGGCTGCCCGCTGCTGTTCGCCCCCCGACAGATGCGCAGGATAGGCATCCCGCTTGGCACCGATGCCGACCTTCTCCAGCAGCGCCTCCGCCTCGCGGATGCAAGAGGCGCGATCACGACCCTGCACATGGATCGGGGCCTCGATGACATTCTGCAGGACGGTCATATGCGACCACAGATTGAAGCCCTGAAAGACCATCGCCACCCGGGTGCGAACGCGGTCCACCTGCGCACGGTCGGCGATGGCCTGCGAGTTTCCCTTTGGCCTGAGGCGCACCACATCGTTGCCCACCGCAATTTCGCCAGAGTCCGGGCGTTCCAGCAGGTTGGCACAGCGCAGCAGGGTCGATTTGCCCGACCCCGACGCGCCGAGAATGGCGATGACCTCGCCGCGCCGCGCCTCGACGGTCACGCCCTTTAGAACCTCGTTGGACCCGAAGCTTTTGCGGATGTTGCGCAGGCTGAGGGCAAACGTCGGGTCAGTCATGGGGCACCGGGGTTTGAGGTTGGGAACGGCGCAGATGCGGCGACAGCCACCAGTCAAGGGCGGAAACAGCCCGGGTGAGGGTCAGGTTGATGGCAAGGTAGATCACCCCCGCCGCAATGAAAACCTCGAC
>JANNNF010000305.1:0-2728 GCA_031398405.1 Rhodobacterales bacterium
CGCCGGTGGCCACCTCGGCGGCGAGACCCGGCGAGCTTACGCGGCCCTCAGCCGCCACCTTGCCGTTCAGGAAGTTCATCGCAGGCGATCCGATGAAGCCCGCGACAAAGGTATTGGCCGGCTTCTCGTAGAGTTCCATGGGTGTTCCGACCTGCTCGACCTTGCCCGCCTGCAGCACGACGATGCGGTCGGCCAGCGTCATCGCCTCGACCTGGTCATGGGTGACGTAGATCATCGTGGCCTTCAGGTCGCGGTGCAGGCGAGCAATTTCAATCCGCGTCGCCACCCGCAGGGCGGCATCAAGGTTCGACAACGGTTCGTCAAACAAGAACAGCTTGGGGGTGCGTACGATGGCGCGGCCAATGGCCACCCGCTGACGCTGCCCGCCCGATAGTTCCGCCGGACGACGATCCAGCAGCGGGCCAAGCGCCAGCATGTTCGCGGCACGGTCGATTGACCTGATAATTTCAGCCTTGGCGACCCCCGCTTGTTTCAGCGCGAGCCCCATGTTGTCGCGCACGGTCAGGTGCGGATACAAAGCATAGCTTTGGAACACCATCGCCAGTTCGCGCTTGGCCGGGGCCACGTCATTCACCCGGCGGCCATCCAGCAGAATATCTCCGCCCGACGCATCCTCCAGCCCCGCGATGATCCGCAGCAAAGTGGATTTGCCGCAGCCCGACGGGCCGACAAAGACGCAGAACTCTCCCTCATTCACCGTCAGATCGACGCCCTTGATCACCTCGGTGGCACCGAAGGATTTGGTCACGTTCTTCAGATCAAGCGCGCCCATGGCAGTTCCTTACAATTTGACAGGCTGGCCGGACCGAACGCTTTCGTCGGCGGCAAGACAGATGGCGAGCGACTGCACGGCGTCGTTCATGTGGCGCGACAGATCCATATCCTCAAGGATTGCACGGGCGACAAAGGCCTGCTCGCGCTCGCACAGTTCTTGATGGCCCGGCTCATCCGCCATGTTCAGGTCTTGTCGGGGCAGACCGACCTTGTGGATGCGCAGCATGGCGGTTTTGGTGTGGGTGTCCACATCGTCAGACCGCGCGTCGTCGGGCATGCGGATCGACACCGCGCCATTCGGCGAAACCACGTCCTTCACGAAAAACGCGGTATCGCTCATCATCGGTCCCCAACCGGCCTCGTACCAGCCCAGACTGCCATCCGCGAACAGCACCTGAAAATGGCCGTAGTTGTACATGTCGGGTGCGATCTCATTTGACAGCCGCAGCCCCATACCCCGCACCTCTACTGGCTGTGCATCGGTGATCTGGCACATCACATCCACATAATGAACACCGCAATCCACGATCGGCGGTGTGGTTTGCATCAGCGCTTTATGCACATCCCACGTAGCCCCCGACGATTGCTGGTTCAGGTTGAGACGGAACACATAAGGCCCGCCAAGTGCGCGTGCCTCGGCGATCAGCCTGATCCAACTGGGATGGTGCCGCAGGATATAGCCTACCACCACCTTGCGCCCTAACCGCTTCGCACAGTCCGCCACCCTCCGCGCGTCGGCAACGGTGGTCGCCAGTGGCTTTTCAACAAATACATCGGCCCCGGCTTCCATAGCGGCGACGGCATAATCGGCGTGGCTGTCAGAATAGGTCGACACACAAACCAGATCAGGTTTCAACCGCGCCAAAGCCTCGTGGAAATCGGGGGTGATCGCGTAGCCTGCCAGCTCCGGATCCAATGACGGCGCGGACCGGTTCACCAGCCCCACCAGATCAAACGCCGGATTGCGGTGATAGGCCAAGGCGTGGCTGCGCCCCATGTTGCCCAGACCTGCCACCAATACCCGAATTCTGGTTGGCGTCATTTCACCGCTCCTGCTGTGATCCCGCGGATCAGTTGACGTGAGAAGATCAGGTACATCACCAGCACCGGCACAATGGCGAGGCTCAGCGCCGCCAACACCGCATTCCAGTTGGTGACGAACTGCCCGATGAACACCTGTGATCCAAGCGTGATGGTCTTGGTTTGCTCAGCAGGGGCAAGGATCAGCGGGAACCACAGATCGTTCCAGATCGGGATCATCGAAAACACCGCCACCGTCGCCATAGCTGGCCGTACCAAGGGCAAGACCAGCGTAAAGAAGATGGCGTATTCCGACAGCCCGTCGATGCGGCCCGCGTTTTTCAGATCATCCGACACGTTGCGCATGAACTCGGACAAGATGAACACCGCCAGCGGCAACCCTTGCGCCGTATAAACCAGGATCAAGGCGGTCAGTGTGTTGACCAAGCCGCTGGCCACCATCATCTGCAAAATCGCCACCGTGCCCAACCGGATCGGGATCATGATGCCAAGCGCCAGATACAGGCCCATCAAGGTGCTGCCCTTGAACCGGTATTCCGACAGCGCAAACGCAGCCATCGCCCCGAACAGCAATACAAAGAACAGGCTGGCCACTGTCACGATCATGCTGTTCTGAAAGTAGGCAAAGAAATCACCCTGCTTCATCACCGTCTGATATCCGATCAGATCAAAGCTGCTTGCCGTTGGCAGTGCCAACGGGTCCGCGAAAATCGCCTTGCGGGATTTAAAGCTGTTTACGACAATCACGAACACCGGAAACAGCGCGATCACGGTGTATGTGATCAGCACGGCATGGGCGGCGATGGTGCGTCCCAAAGACATACGCGCGGTTGCCATCAGAATTGATACCTTCTCAACCGGGTCTGGATGCCAAACAGATAGATACACACAC
>JANNNF010000327.1:0-2315 GCA_031398405.1 Rhodobacterales bacterium
CCGGTGATGCTCATCCCCAGCACCACCATCGGTGCGCTGTCGAATTTGAACGCCATCAACGTCGGAATATCGGTGGTCTTCGCCGCCCAATACATCGCGATCATCGCAACCAGCATCAGCACCGAGCCGAGGAAGGTGTAAAGGAAGAACTTGAAGGCGGCGTAGATCCGCGCCTGCCCGCCCCAGATGCCGATGATCAGGAACATCGGGATCAGGCCAGCCTCAAAGAACAGGTAGAACAGCACCAGATCCAGCGCGCAGAACACGCCCAGCATTAGCCCTTCCAGCACCAGAAACGCGATCATGTATTCCTTGACGCGGGTCTCGACCGACCAGCATGCCAGGATGGTGATCGGCATCAGGAACGTGGTCAGCATCACGAACAGGACGGAAATTCCGTCAACGCCCATCTTGTAGGACAGGCCCAGAATCCAAGGGCGTTCTTCCACGAATTGAAAGCCCGTGTTGGCGGGGTCGAATCCGGCCAGCATGAACAGCGAGATCACAAAGGTTGCCGTGCTGGTGAACAGCGCCAGCCGCTTGGCCCCCAGTTGCGCAGACGCATCCGAGCCCCGCATGAACAGCGCCATGATGGCGGCCGCCACCAAGGGCAGGAAGGTGATGATGGAAAGCAGTTGATTTGCCATGTGCTAGCGCTCCCTTATTCCGCGCCGCCGAACAGCGTCATCCAAGTGATCAGGACCGCAATCCCCATCACCATCGCAAAAGCATAGGTGAAGATGTACCCCGACTGTGCCCGACCCGCGAGCCGCGTGAAGAACGGAATGATCCCCATCGCAACGCCGTTGATCGAGCCGTCAATGACGTCACCGTCGCCGCGCCGCCATAGAAAGGTGCCAAGCCTCTTGGCGGGGCGCACTAAGATGAAATCGTACAGCTCATCAAAGTACCATTTGTTCAACAAGAACAGGTACAGAGGGCGCTGCTGTGCGGCCAGACGTTTCGGCAGCTCGGGGTTCTTGATATAGAACAGCCACGCCAGGGCCAGCCCGATGATCATCGCGATGAACGGCGACAGCTTGACCCAGACCGGGACTTCATGCGCTGCGTGGATCACATGGTTGTCCGGCCCCATGAAGATCGCGCCCTTGGGGGCGGCTCCAGTGGTGGCGTGTCCTGCGGCGTCACTTGCCTGCTCGGTGTGGGTGGTTTCGGCCTCGGTCGTGGCAACTGCCGTGGGATCGGTTGCGGGGGCAACCTCGCCTTCGGTGGTGGTGGTGTCAACAGCCTCGCCCGCATCCGGGGCTGCGACAGCCCCGCCTCCGGTCACGACGGTGGCATGTTCGCCAGCCGCAACAACCTCGCCTTCCGCTGCCGCCTCATGATGGGCTTCTGCCTCCATCCCGAACCAGTCTCGGACCTGATCAACCTCGCCGAAGAACACGTTGTACCAGATCATCCCCGAAAACGCAGCACCCAGTGCCAACACCCCAAGTGGGATCAGCATCACCGTCGGGCTTTCATGCGGTTCATGATGATGGTCATCCTGCCCGTGGCCATGGCCTTGGCCGTGCGCAGCCCCGTGTGCTCGGCTCTCGCCGTAGAAGGTCAGGAACATCAGCCGCCAGGAATAGAAACTGGTCATGCAGGCCGCCGCAACCAGAAGCCAGAACGCGTAAGACGATCCGACATAGGCGGACTCAATCACCGCATCCTTCGACAGGAACCCGGCAAAACCGATATGGGTCAGGGGAATGCCAACCCCGGTAATGGCCAGCGTACCGATCAGCATGGCCGCAAAGGTCAGCGGGATTTTCTTCCGTAACCCGCCGTAGTTGCGCATGTCCTGTTCATGGTGCGTGGCGGTGATTACCGAGCCCGCGCCCAAAAACAGCATCGCCTTGAAAAACGCATGGGTGAACAGGTGAAACATCGCCACTGAATACACGCCGCAGCCGGCGGCCACGAACATGTAGCCAAGCTGGGAACAGGTCGAATAGGCAATCACCCGCTTGATATCGTTTTGCACCAGACCCACCGTGGCCGCAAAGAAGGCGGTGCTGGCCCCGATCACGACGATCATCGTTTTGGCCTCGGGCGCATACTCAAAAACAGGCGACATCCGGCAGACAAGGAACACCCCCGCCGTGACCATGGTGGCGGCGTGGATCAGGGCCGACACCGGGGTCGGACCTTCCATCGCGTCGGGCAACCAAGTGTGCAGGAACAACTGCGCCGATTTACCCATGGCCCCAATGAACAGCAACACGCCAATCAGGTTGGCTGCGTTCCAGTCGGCCCAAAGACAGCGCAGGTTGGTTTCCGCAAGGGAGGGTGCTGCGGCAAACTCGTCG
>JANNNF010000350.1:0-9726 GCA_031398405.1 Rhodobacterales bacterium
TCGTAAACCGGGGCAGGCAACGTCTCGCCAGCCGATACCGCCGCGCGCAATGAGCTGAGGTCCGCACCCTCCTCCATCGCTTTTAACATCACCCGGTAAGCCGTTGGGGCAGTGAAGCAAATCGTCGCTTTGTGGTCCTGAATGATCTGGATCATGTTGGGCGGGCTGGCCTGTTCCAACAACGCCGCTGCCGCACCAAAGCGCAGAGGAAACACGGCAAGGCCCCCCAAGCCAAAGGTAAAGGCCAAGGGGGGCGAGCCTACGAACACATCCTCGGGCGTTACCCGCAATACTTCCGCCGCGTAACCGTCCGCGATGATCAAAAGATCACGATGAAAGTGCATCGTTGCTTTCGGCTCTCCGGTCGTCCCCGAGGTAAAGCCGAGCAACGCCACGTCATCGCGGCCTATGGGCGGGGCGGTAAACCGCACTGATTTGCGCAGGGCGATGCGGTCCAATTCTGCATCATGATTTGCGGTGCCGTCAAATCCGACCACTGTTTTCAGAAAGGCTGACCCCTTTTGGCAGGTGATCATGTCCTCCATCAACCGCGTATCGCACAGGGCCAGCGACACCTCGGCCTTGTCCACAATCGCGGTCAACTCCCCCGCCCGCAGCATCGGCATGGTGTTAACCACCACCGCCCCCGCCTTGGTCGCCCCCAACCACGCGGCCACCATCGCCGGGTTGTTGGCAGACCGGATCAGCACACGATTGCCGGGCTTTACATCGTAATCTTCAACCAACGCATGAGCGATGCGATTGGTCCAGTCAGTCAATTCCTTGTAGGTTCGGCTGCGGCCATTTCCGATCAGGGCGGTATGGTCGCCAAATCCCTTTGCCACCATTTTATCCGTAAGTTCCACCGCGACATTCAACCAATCTGGATAATAGAATAGGGGCAAAATTTCTGGCCAATGCTCTGCCGCGGGCAAACGGTCGCGGGTGAAGGTATCGCTATGCCCGGATGGTCCCAGCATCATACACCCTCCGGAATCACGGCAGTCGCCTCGATTTCGACCAGCGCGCGGTCTTCGACCAGGGCAACCACTTGCAGCAGGGCCATGGCCGGATAGTGCCGCCCGATAGTCGCCTTGTAGGCAGCACCGACCGCTTTCAGACTGCCGAGGTATGCCGCCTTGTCGGTCACATACCAGGTCAGCCGCACAATATGTTCGGGGCGGGCCCCGGCTTCGGCCAGCACATCGACGATGTTTTGCAGGGCTTGGGCGGTCTGTTCGGCAAAGTTGTCTGTCTTGAATTCCTGATCGCCGGTCCAGCCAACCATGCCGCCGGTAAACACCATCCGGCCCGTGGCCGCGACCCCGTTGGAATATCCAATGGCGGGTTTCCAAGCCCGGGGATGCAGCATCTGATGCGGGGTCATGGAGCCTCCATAAATGTGGTAATTGCAGCCCGCAGCGGAGCGGGCCATGGCTTCGGGCGGCCGCCATCGACCCATACCAGCACCAGATCGGCGGTCAGGCGATGTTCACCGCCGCAGTGGGCTTGAATCTGAAACCGGATCGAACTGCCACCCAGCCGCTCGACCGTCAGCCGCCAGTCCAGACGGTCGCCAAGCCGCGAGGGCAACAGGAAATTCACCTCCAACTTGGCGGTCGGCACCCCCTGCCCGGCAGCCATCATGGCGGCGTAACTGCGCCCAGCCACGTCGCCAAAGAAGTTCTCGACGACCGAGTTTGTCATCTCGAAATAGCGCGGATAAAAGACAATCCCGGCAGGGTCGCAATGGTTGAACTCGACAGGAATGATGCGCTGATACATCACAAGATGCTCCGCGCAATGATCACACGCTGCACGTCAGACGCGCCCTCGTATATGCGTAAGGCTCTGATTTCACGGTACAACCGTTCGACCACGGCCCCCGACCTGACCCCCTCGCCGCCATGCAGTTGCACCGCCATGTCGATCACCTCTTGTGCGGCTTCGGTCGCATAAAGCTTGGCCATCGCGGCCTCGCGCGACACCCGCGCGGCCCCCTGATCTTTGGTCCACGCGGCGCGGTAGATCAGAAGGGCGGCCGCATCAATCTTCACCGCCATATCGGCCAGATGCCCCTGCACCATCTGCAAACTGGCCAGTGCGTGGCCTTGAATCCGCCGTTCCTGCACCCGGGCCAAAGCCTCGTCCAACGCGCGACGGGCAAAGCCCAGAGCCGCAGCCCCGACGGTGGTTCGGAACACATCCAACACCGACATTGCAATCTTGAAACCATCGCCCGGCGTGCCGACCAGCGCGGCCTCGGGCAAGGTCACGCCGCGCAGGGCCAACCGCGCCAAAGGATGAGGGGCGATCACCTGCAACCGTTCCTCCACCGTCAGGCCGGGGGTGTCTGCGGGCATCAGGAACGCCGACAGGCCGCGCGCGCCAGGGGCCTCGCCGGTGCGGGCGAAGACGACGTAGACGTCGGCGATCCCCCCGTTGGAAATCCATGTCTTCTCACCGTTCAGCACCCAAGCCCCGTCCCGCAGCACTGCCGTAGTTGCCGTCGCTGCCACGTCTGACCCGGACCCAGGCTCGGTCAGGGCAAAGGCCGCAATCGCCGTCCCCGCGCGGGTGCGCTCCAGCCATTCGCGCTGCACGGGTGTGCCGAACAAAGATACTGCCCCCATCCCAAGCCCCTGCATCGCAAAGGCAAAATCTGCAAGCCCATCATGGCGCGCCAAGGTTTCGCGCATCAAACAAAGGGTGCGCACATCCAACCGTTCCCCCGCTCCCGCCCCGGAATGACGCAACCATCCGCCCACCCCCAACGAGACCACCAACCCCCGGCAAGCCGCATCGGTATCACCGTGATCGACGTGCAGGCCGGCGCACCATGCGTCCAACCCTGTGGCCAACGCGCGGTGCCGGTCTTCAAAGAACGGCCAGTCAAGGAAACTCGTGTCGCTCATGTCATTTTCTGTCCCTAAATATCCCGGGGGTGCGGGGGCTGGCCCCCGCTTCGCCCTCAGTTCCCCAGAAACACCGGGGCTTCCTTGGCCACAAACGCCCGGTACGCGCGCTCAAAATCGGCCGTTTGCATACAGATCGCCTGCGCCTGCGCTTCGGCCTCGATCGCTTGATCCAACCCCATCGTCCATTCCTGCGCCAATTGCACCTTGGTCATCCCATGCGCGAAGGTCGGGCCAGCGGCGAGGCGCATGGCCAGTGCCTTCGCCTCGGCTTCCAGCACATCTGCCCCGTGCAGCGCGTTCCAGAAGCCCCAGGCCAGCCCCTCCTCCGCCCGCATCACCCGGCCCGTATACAGCAATTCCGCCGCACGACCTTGCCCGATGATCCGGGGGAGCATAGCGCAAGCCCCCATGTCACAACCCGCCAGCCCGACGCGGGTGAACAGGAACGCGCATTTCGCCGCAGGCGTTGCCAGCCGCAGGTCTGCCGCCATCGCGATAATCGCCCCCGCACCCACGGCAATGCCATCCACGGCGGCAATGACGGGCTTGCCGCAACCGATGATCGCCTTGACCAGATCGCCGGTCATTCGGGTAAACCCCAGCAGGTCTTTCATCGGTAGGCCGATCAAAGGCCCAATAATGTCATGCACATCGCCGCCCGAGCAGAAGTTGCCACCGTTCGAGGCAAATACCACCACATCGACATCCGTCGCATCCCGCAAAGCGCGAAAGGTATCGCGCAATTCAGCGTAGGATTCAAACGTCAGCGGGTTTTTGCGGTCTGGGCGGTTCAGGCGGATCACCGCCACCCGGCCTGCCACCTGCATCAGAAAATGTTGCGGCACAAAGCCCGCCATTGCCGTCATGTCCGGCCCCCCATGCGTTTCAGAATATCGGTCAGCGTGTCGAGGTCTGCCTCGGATACGGTGCCGAACAGCTTGCCCACCTCGGTCTCATGCCCGGCAGCCAACCCTTCGAATTGGGCAAAGCCCTCTGCCGTAAGCGCGACAAACACGGTCCTGCGGTCGGCCTCGGATTGAGTGCGCAGCACGAGGCCGTCTTTCTCCAGCCGGTCCACCACGGTCGTCGCATTGCCGTTTGATACCAGCAGCATCCGCGAAAGCTCGCTCATCGTCACGCCCTCGCGACGGCGGTACAGGGCGGCCATCACGTCAAAGCGGGGCAAGGTGGTGTCGTGCTGCACGCGCAAGTGTTCACGCAAATGGCTTTCAGCGGCGCGGGTGACGCCAAGAAGCCTGATCCACATCTTGAGCCGGCGCTTGGACAGATCGCTCATGCCTCGCCCCCAGTGATAGCAAGGGCCTGCCCGTTGACGCCCAAGGCCCCGGCGGAACAAAGCCACAGGGCCGCAGCACTGATTTCAGACGCGGCAATCAACCGGTTTTGCGGGTTCATCGCAGTCAGGCCAGCGACGGCTTCATCATGGGTTTTGCCAGTTTTGGCGATGATGTTGGCGACAGTGGCGTCGGTCATCTCGGTCTGGATATAACCTGGGCAGATGGCGTTGCAGGTGATACCCTTCTTTGCCACTTCCAGCGCCACGGACCGCACCAGCCCCACGACACCATGCTTTGCCGCCGCATACCCGGCGATGTAAGGCGCACCCTTCAGCCCCGCAACAGAGGCTATTGCAATCAGCCGCCCTCCGGTGCCCATCTGGCGCAAACCGTCGCGGAAGGTCAGGAACGTGCCGGTCAGGTTCACGGCCAGCATCCGGTTGAAATGGTCCAGATCCATGCGGGCAAAGGGTGCGGACTCCGCCGCCCCCGCGTTGGCGATCACGATCTGGCACGGGCCGCTGGCAGCGAACATTGCAGCAACAGATGCCTCATCCGTCACGTCAGCCACCACGCATTGCGCCCCCGGCAAGCCATCGGCCACCCGCGCCAAAGCATCGGCACGGCGCCCGGAAATCACGACCTGATGGCCTGCGGCGTGGAAGGCGCGGGCCATGTCGGCCCCGGTGCCGCTGCCGCCGCCCGTGATCAGGACGCGGGTCATGCGCGGATCACCTCGGCCGCTTTTTCCGCCAGCCGCTGCGCCTGATCACGTCCCGCGCCATACGGCAGCGGCCAAGCGGTTGCGGCATCCCCCGCGTTGATCGCCGCGTGCAGCGTCCAATAGGGGTCGGCCAGATGTGGCCGTGCAAGCGCCACCAGATCTGCCCGCCCCGCCAGCAGGATCGAGTTCACATGGTCGGCCTCGGTGATATTCCCCACGGCCATCGTCGCTATTCCGGCCTCATTCCTGATGCGGTCGCTGAATGGGGTCTGGAACATACGACCATAAACAGGCTTTGCATCGGTTGAGGTCTGGCCCGCCGACACGTCGATGATATCGGCCCCCGCCATGCCGAACATTGCTGCAATTTCAACGGCTTCGGCAGGTGTCACCCCGTCATCCCCCGCCCAGTCATTTGCCGATATCCGCACCGACATCGGCTTGGCCCCCGGCCAGACATTGCGCATTTCGGCAAACACCTCCAACGGGTATCGCATCCGGTTTTCCAAAGACCCGCCGTAGTCATCGTCGCGCATGTTCGACAAGGGCGAGATGAAGGACGAGATCAGATAACCATGCGCCGCGTGCAGCTCGATCATGTCAAAGCCTGCTGCCTCGGCCAGTTCGGTGGCCCGCACAAACTGGCGCAGCACGGTATCCATATCGTCGCGCGTCATGGCTTTGGGGACAGCATTTTGCCCCGACCATGGGATCGCGCTGGCCGAGAGCAGCGGCCAGTTGCCAGACACCAGCGGCGCGTCCATATCGGCCCAGCCCACCTGAGTGGACCCCTTGCGCCCGGAATGGCCGATCTGGCAGCAGATTTTCGCCGTCGTTTCCTTGTGCACAAAATTCACCAGCCGCGCCCAGCTCTCAGCGTGTTTGGGCGCATACAGTCCCGTACACCCCGGCGTGATGCGACCATGGGGGGAAACGCAGGTCATTTCGGTATAGACCAGTCCGGCCCCACCCTTGGCGCGTTCGGCGTAATGGACAAAATGCCAATCGGTGGGGTTGCCGTCCACCGCCTTGTATTGGGCCATGGGTGACACCACCACCCGGTTTTCCAGCCGCATCCCCCGCAACTGGAACGGCGCGAACATTGGCTGACGGCCCGGTTCGCCACCTGCATTGACGGCAAACCAATCTTCGGCACCGCGCAGCCAGTCAGCATCGCGCAGGCGCAGGTTTTCGTGACTGATCCGCTGACTTCGGGTCAGCAGCGAATAGGCGAATTGCGCGGGCGGCATGTCAAGGTAACGCTCCACTTGCTCAAACCATTCAAGGCTGTTGCGTGCAGAAGATTGCAGGCGCAGCACTTCAACCCGGCGTTCTTCCTGATAGCGTTCAAATGCGCCCTGCATCGTGGGTTCAGAGTGCAGATATTCCGCAAGTGCAATCGCGCTGTCGAAGGACAGCCGCGTACCCGACCCGATGGAAAAATGGCTGGTTGCGGCCGCATCGCCCATCAACACCACATTTTCATGATACCAACGCGCGCAGATGACGCGCGGAAACTGCATCCAGACCGCCGATCCGCGCAGATGGGCCGCGTTTGACATCAGATCATGCCCACCCAGATGAGACGCAAAGATCTGACGGCAAGTTTCCACCGTTTCTTCCTTGGTCATGCCCTCAAATCCCCAGGCATCCCAGGTTTCCGGCTGACATTCGACGATGAACGTCGCGGTATTGGCGTCAAACTGGTAAACATGCGCCCAGACCCAGCCATGCTTGGTCTTCTCAAAAATGAAGGTAAACGCATCGTCAAACTTGGCATGGGTGCCGAGCCAGACGAATTTGCAGCGCCGGGTGTCAATCTCGGGCTGGAACACATCGGCATATTCGCGGCGCACGATCGAATTCAGACCGTCGGTCGCCACCACCAGATCATATTCGGCGCGGTATTCCTCGGCGCTGCGGAACTCGGTTTCAAACCGCATCTCCACACCCAATTCGCGCGCCCGTGCCTGCAAGATCACCAGCATCGCGCGGCGCCCGATGCCCGCAAACCCGTGCCCGCCAGACACATTGCGCACGCCGTTATGCACAACGGCGATATCGTCCCAATAGGCAAACTGGCCCCGAATGGCATCGGTGGACACCGGGTCGTTCTTCTGCATCCGCGCCAGAGCATCGTCCGACAGCACCACGCCCCAGCCAAAGGTGTCATTGGCGCGGTTGCGTTCCAACACCACCACTTCGTGGCTTGCATCCCGCAGCTTCATCGAGATGCCAAAATACAAACCAGCAGGGCCACCGCCCAGACACAGAATTTTCATCGCGCACTCCAAGGTTATCGTCATGCTGCCATCCAGCCAAAACAATTTCAAGTTCAAAATTTATAGCTTGAAGTTTGCGACCAGCGGCGCAAGACTGACGGCATGAAACAGCCCGAACCTTCCCAATCACGGACCGCCTTTGTCACCGGGGCTGCACAGGGCCTCGGCCTTGCGATTGCGACCGCCCTGCACGGCGCGGGGAACCGGGTTGTGCTGGCGGACCTGAACCTTGGCAAAGTCACGCAGGCGGCTGCGACCCTGCCCGGCAGCCTTGCGCTGGCTTTGGACGTGCGAGACAAAGCCAGCTTTGCCGCCGCGATTGCCGCGGCAGAGGCCGCATTTGGCGCGGTGGATATTCTGGTCAACAACGCCGCTCGCACCCAGGCCCGCGATTTCTTTGCGATGGAACCGGACGAATGGGATGACGTGCTGGCCACCAACCTGCGGTCAGTGATCTTTGGCGCGCAACTGACCGCAAAGGGCATGATGTCAAGAGGTTGGGGGCGCATCCTGAACCTTGCGTCCGTCGCGGGACAACGGGGTGGGCCGCAAGTGCAAGGCGCGCATTATGCGGCGTCTAAGGCCGGGATCATCGGGCTGACACGGTACCTTGCGCATCAGTTCGCCCCCCACGGTGTGACCGTCAACACGATCGCCCCCGGCACCATTCTGACCGAACAAACCGCTCTCGCCCCGCCTGACAAGGTGGCACTGGTGGTCGGGCAAATCCCCTTGGGCCGCATTGGTCAGGCGGCAGAAGTCGGCCATCTGGCAGCGTTCCTTGCGTCCGATCAAGCCGCCTTCATCACCGGCACCACCCAGGATATCAACGGCGGCGTGCTGATGCGCTGACCTCAAGAGGCCAAAATGACCGACGCCTATTTTCTTTATCACTCCATCGGCATGTATCCCGGCAAGGCCGATGATATGGCCACCGCGCTGACCAGGTTTGCCCATGTCTGGGGCCAGCCCGATGATGCGCAATGGGGCTATGTGCTGCCTCTGCGCGCCCGGTTTATCGACCGCTGGCGTGCGATCCTGAATGCGGCTCCCGACAGTGTGACCACCTTCGAGTCCGTGACCCAAGCCTTCCACGCCCTGCTGCAATCGCTGCCTGCAGGGCATTTGCGGGGGCGGTCTGTGCTCGTCGGGGCGGATTGCTTTCCCTCAAACCATTTCTTGCTGAACGGCATGGCGCAGGCCTATGGCTTTACGCTCAAAACCGTGCCGATGCGGCAAGGCGCATCTTGGGTAGAAGATGAAGACTACCTAGACGCATGGACACCCGAGGTGGGTCTGGCACTGCTGACATGGGTGTCCTCCACTTCCAGCCATCGCATCAATTTGCCCGCGATGGTCGCGCATGGCCGCCGGATGGGCAGCCTGATCGGTGTCGATATCACGCAAGGGGCCGGGCTTATCCCGTTCGACGTGCACGCTCCGCAGGTGGATTTTGCCATCTCCACCAGCCTGAAATGGATGTGCGGCACGCCCGGTGCGGGCATCCTCTACCTGTCGCCCCGCCTGATCCCACATTGCCAGCCCGAGTTGCGCGGCTGGTTCAGCCAGCCCAACCCGTTCAACTGGGACATCACCAAATTCGCCTACGCGTCCGGCATCGCCCGGTTTGATTCAGGCACCCCCGGCTGCATGGCAGCGCTTGCCTCCTTGCCCGCGCTGGACTGGCACGCAGGGCAGGATCATGCCGCCCTGCTGTCCCACAACCGCACCCTGACTGCCCGGCTGATCGAGGGCGCAGAGGCCATCGGCCTGCCCCTGCTGACCCCGCGCGACCCCGCAAAACGCGGCGGGTCCATCATGCTGCGCCTGCCCGACAGCCACCCCGCCCCGCAGATCGTCACTGCGCTGCGCAGCCAAGGCATCACCACAGACAGCCGCAGCCAGACGCTGCGCCTGTCCCCGGGTATCATCACCACGATGGACGGCGTGGAACAGGCGATAGTGGCGCTGCAAAAACTACTCCACCCCTGACATTTTCTGTCCCTAAATATCCCGGGGTCCGGGGGCAGCGCCCCGGGCCGTTCAGCTTGGCCCCACCACCGTCGCATAGCCGTCCAGCGTCAGCCCGCGCACCTGCTGCAACAGCCCGTTGAACCCAACACCCATATGTTTCGCCGTCAACTCACCCTTGGATGCCAAACCGCCGTTCCTGCGCGAAATAAACCTCCTTCAGGCTTCCTGATGCCGCTCCACTGCGCCTTGACCGCCAGCTTCCCCGCCTGTACCCGTCGCACAATCAACCATCCGATTTTCCGCCGGAAAACCGGGTGAATGGCACGGGTGTATGGCGGAAAACCCTGGGGCGCTGCCCCCGGACCCCCGGGATATTTGCGCCAGAATGAAAGACCCTAGCAACCGTTTAGGGCATCGCGCAGCAGGGTCAGCACCGCATCGCCCGGCACGTCTTCGGCAACAAAGGCATCGCCGATGCTGCGCGCGAGGATAAAGCGCAAACGGCCATCGATCACCTTTTTATCCTGCCC
>JANNNF010000379.1:0-3563 GCA_031398405.1 Rhodobacterales bacterium
GCCTCTTCGGGTGAGAAATCCAACGGCAATTCAATGCCGCCATCCGCCTCGATGTAGATCCGCACCATGCCCAGGTCAGTCGGGCCGATCTGGATGTTGGCTGCGATATCGCTTTGCTTGTCGATGCCCATGATGCGCCCCTTGCCGGAATCCCGCATGGCCTAGCTGTTTGACGCAAGGCGCGCAAGCGGCAAGCATGCGGTGCAGGCCGGGCTGAGGGGAATCATATGGACATCAGGTTGCGCGGTCTTGAGGACACGGATGGCGCATGGATCATCGCGCGGCACGGGGCGCATTACGCGGAATCAGACGGGTTTGACGGCAGCTTTCCAGTGCTGGTGGCGAAGATTTTGGCACACTTCCGCCGCAGCCATGACCCTGCGCGCGAACGTGGCTGGATCGCCGAGGATGCGCAAGGCAGCCGCATGGGCAGCATTTTTTGCGTCACCGAGGCTCCGGACACCCCGGATGTCGCCAAGCTCAGGCTGTTTTATGTGGAGCCAGTGGCGCGTGGCACTGGGTTGGCGCAGACTATGCTGGAAACCTGTGTCGGCTTTGCAAGGGTCACAGGATATGGCCGCATACGGCTGTGGACGCATGAAAGCCACACCGCTGCGGGCAGATTGTATGACCGCAACGGCTTTGTGCTGACCGACAGTCGTGCCGCTGTGTCCTTCGGGCAGAATGTCGTCGAGCAGGCGTGGGAACGCGGTCTCTAACCCTCTTGCAATCGCGAGGCAGGGGGGGTATGTGCCGCGTCAAGTGCCGATGTAGCTCAGTTGGTTAGAGCACTAGATTGTGGATCTAGGGGTCGCCCGTTCGAGCCGGGCCATCGGTACCATTCCCCACACATTGCAGTTTTCTTGGAACCGGTGTGGGATTGCCGCGTTTTATGGGTGGCATTTCTGTTGCCGTGGCCAGTGTTTGCGCCGGACTGTCAGCAGAGACGCAACCTCGTTTGAACAAGGATAAAATCGCATGAAAACCGCCAAGGATTATCTCGACGACGCCAGTGTCGCTGTCACCCGCCTGCCGTCTGCGGATGCAGTCAAGTTGCATGGCAAACCCGGCGCGGTGTTTGTCGATGTGCGCGACTCGGCCGCGATTGAAAAGACCGGCACTATTGCCGGGGCAACTCGTATTCCGCGCGGGTTTCTAGAGTTTTCGGCAGACCCGGCGACCCCATACTTTAACCAGGTGATGCAGAAAGATGCTGAATTGTATCTGGTGTGCGGCGCAGGTGGTCAGGCGGCTTTGTCGGGCAAGACGCTGAAAGAGATGGGTTTTACGAATGTAACCAACGTGGGCGGCATCGGCGACTGGAAAGCCGCTGGTGGGGCTATGGAAGACTGAATGCGCCTGCTGTAGGGCATTGGGGCGGGCCTGCGGGTCCGCCCTTTTTAATCGCATGGCTTTCCCTGCCGCCGCCGTCTGGGTATGGTTTGCGTCCCTATGAAGGACCAGATTCCCATGACCCCAGACGCCAGCCGCCGTATTCCCCTTGTCATCGCGTCTGAAATCGGCGCGCAACCCGCACAGGTGGTGGCCGCGATCACGTTGCTGGACGAAGGCTCCACCGTGCCATTTATCGCGCGCTATCGCAAAGAGGTGACGGGGGGCCTCGACGACACCCAGTTGCGCAATCTGGCTGAACGGCTGGGGTATTTGCGCGAGATGGAGGCGCGCAGGGCGGCAATCATTGGCGCGATCACCGAACAGGGCAAGATGACCGACGCGCTGGCGGGGGCCTTGGGGAAGGCTGTGACCAAGGCAGAGCTTGAAGACATTTATCTGCCTTACAAGGTGAAACGCCGCACCAAGGCAATGATCGCGCGGGAAAATGGCTTGCAGGGGCTGGTCGACGCAGTGCTGGCGGATCGTACGGCAGACCCTTCGCAGCTGGCTGTGCCGTTTGTGGTGGGGGCTGTGGCCGATGCAAAAGCGGCGCTTGAAGGTGCGCGTGATATCGTGGCCGAAGGGTTGGCCGAGGATGCGGGGCTATTGGGCCGCCTGCGCAACCATATGAAACAGGTCGCGCGGTTGGTGGCTGTGGTGGTCCCTGGGAAAGAGGCCGACGGGGCCAAGTTTTCCGACTATTTCGCACATGATGAAGCTTGGGCCAGTGCGCCGTCGCACCGGGTGCTGGCGATGCTGCGCGGCCGCAATGAAGGCGTGTTGGCGGTCGATCTGGCCATTGATCCTGCTGCCCCCAAAGGCGACTCTCCGTGTGAGAGGGCCTGCGGGGCGGCCTTGGGTGCGGGCACCCGGGGCGCAGGTGATATCTGGCTGCGTGAGGCGGCAAGCTGGGCATGGCGGGTAAAGCTGCGCACTTCGCTGACGCTGGATCTGATGGGCGAAATGCGGGACAGGGCAGAGGTCGAAGCAATCAACGTCTTTGCGCGCAATCTGAAGGACCTGTTATTGGCAGCGCCTGCTGGCGGCAAGGCCACGATGGGGCTGGATCCGGGCATCAGGACGGGTGTGAAGGCGGCCGTGGTCGATGCAACGGGCAAGGTGCTGGCGACGGAAACCGTTTATCCGTTTCAGCCCAAAAATGATTTGCGCGGGGCGCAGGTGGCGCTTGCGCAACTGATCTCTAAACACGGGGTCAAGCTGATTGCCATTGGCAATGGCACCGCGTCGCGCGAGACGGAAAAGATGGTGGCTGATCTGTTGGCGCATCTGCCGGGGGAAAAGCCGGTCAAGGTGATCGTCAGCGAGGCCGGGGCGTCAGTCTATTCGGCCAGCGAGTTGGCGGCGAAAGAATTCCCGGGTCTGGACGTGTCCCTTCGTGGGGCTGTGTCAATTGCGCGCCGCTTGCAAGACCCGCTGGCCGAACTGGTCAAGATTGAACC
This sequence comes from Rhodobacterales bacterium, assembly GCA_031398405.1. GTDB lineage: Bacteria > Pseudomonadota > Alphaproteobacteria > Rhodobacterales > Rhodobacteraceae > JANNNF01. The sequence goes on from JANNNF010000379.1 coordinate 2,856, forward strand.
AAAGGCGATCGGCGTCGGCCAGTATCAGCATGATGTGGACCAGCACCGTCTGGGCCGGTCTTTGGAGGCGGTGGTGGAAGATGCGGTGAACGCGGTTGGGGTCGATGTGAACACCGCCTCTGGTCCGCTACTTGCGCGAGTCTCGGGGGTGGGGCCGGGGCTGGCTGAGGCGATTGTGGCGCATAGGGATGCAAATGGGCCGTTTGCTACGCGTCGGGATTTGCTGAAAGTCGCGCGTCTGGGGCCAAAGGCGTTCGAACAGGCAGCGGGGTTTTTGCGGATCACGGGCGGCAAGGAACCACTGGATGCAAGTTCTGTGCACCCCGAAGCCTATGAGGTGGCGCGCAAGATCGTCGCTGCCTGCGGGCGCGACATTCGCCAGCTGATGACCGATGGCTCGGCGCTGAAAGCATTGGACCCGCGCAGTTTTGTCGGCGAAAAGTTTGGCCTGCCCACAGTGCGCGACATCTTTGCCGAGTTGGAAAAGCCGGGCCGCGACCCCCGGCCCAGCTTCAAGACGGCCACTTTCACAGACGGGATCGAGGAAATCCGTGACCTCAAGGTCGGGATGATGCTGGAGGGTACGGTTACGAATGTCGCGGCCTTCGGGGCCTTTGTGGATATCGGCGTGCATCAGGATGGCCTCGTGCACGTCAGCCAGCTTGCCGATCGTTTCGTCAAAGACCCACATGAGGTGGTCAAGGCGGG
>JANNNF010000384.1:0-2386 GCA_031398405.1 Rhodobacterales bacterium
GTAAAGCGTCTGGCACTGGAACAAATCAGCGGGCTGGAGCGGAAAATCAGCGAGATGCAGGCCATGATGGAAACGTTGCAGCATCTTGCCGATGCATGCTGCGGGGATCATCGGCCGGATTGTCCAATTCTAACCGACCTCGGGAATGGCCCCAGCCCCGCAAAAAAGACTGGCCCTGTAAAGAAGACTAGTCTGTCCAGTTCAGGGAGCGTGACCAGTGCGCACCCGCGCCACACCGCGACGTGACCCGCTCGTGCTCAAGGTCATCGCCTGAGCGTCTCTGCAGGAGCGCGCGGGCAGCGTTTCAAACACGAGCGTCTCTGATAGACAGTCTGATACGCTGTCGGTCAAAGCCGGCCTGAACCGATGCTTGCCCTGACGGGTCTTTTCTTCGCAGCGTTGATCGCCGCCACGTTAATCCCAGCACAGTCCGAGGCCGTGCTTGTTGCACTGCTTCTCGCCGGGACACAGCCCGTTTGGTTACTTCTATTGGTCGCAACGGCGGGCAACGTCCTTGGTGCGGCGGTCAACTGGGCCATGGGACGGTTTCTGATGCGCTTCTCCGACCATCCACGTTTCCCGTTTTCGGTACGGCAAGTTGTTCAGGCCCAGAGCTGGTATGGCCGGTGGGGGTGGGTAAGCCTGTTCGGGTCGTGGCTGCCGATCATCGGTGACCCTCTGACGCTTGCCGCAGGCATGATGCGGGAACCGCTCTGGCGGTTCATACTGATCGTCACACTTGCGAAGTTCGGTCGCTACGCTGCTCTATCGATCGTGACGCTTTCGGTCGTCTGATTGTCACTCATGTCACCCGCAAGGGATTGCCCAGATTACTGGGACCGATGGCACCCTTGGCCTTGCCGTTGTGACCCTGCTGGCTTCCCGCAGAGACATCGTTACGGCAACGGATGCTGCGGAGGCGATTTAGCAAACTGCGCGCGGCGAAGAAGGTGCCAGCCCGGCGGTCAACAAAGGTTTCGCCGCGACAATCCCTATGGAGCGCTATAGCACGTCAGCCGAGGCGGCCGGGCTAGTGGCCTTCTTTGCCTACTACGACGCGGGGTTTGTCAATGGCGTTGCCGATAGGCTCGATGGCAGCATGACAGCCGCGTGATCACTTCATCAAGAGGCCGTCATGATCCAGGTAATGCTTGTCGAAATCTGCGAGGGTCACCAGCCCATCGAAGTCGCCAAACGTGACCTTGCCTTGCTGAAAGGTCACCAGCCCTAGTTCGCGCAACTCTCGCAACACGCGGTTGACGTGGACGGCGCTCAGGCCAAGGGCATCTGCGAGCATGTATTGCGACAGAGGGCAGTCGTAAACTTCGTTGGTCACAAGCCCTATCAATTTCAGACGCGCACCGAGTCCCAAAAGGAAATGGGCTGTGCGCTCCCGAGCATCACGACGCCCGATGCCCACCAGATGCTCAACCACCATCGCCTCGTCCCGCGACGCACCCCACAGAACGGCTGCCGCCAAGCGGGGCGTCGTATTGAACGCATCCAGCAGCTCGGCTGCCAAAACCTCGGATGCCTCGATCGTGGTTACAAGTTCAGTGCTGTGATCGGCCGTGAGGAATAGAACCGAACGCAGGCCCAGAAATGCCCAGGAATTTGAAAAACAACAATCTGAAGCGTGCCACCGGGGAGCAGATTGTACGAACAGGGTCGATGATTAACAAGGAACGCACCGCCGCGATTACGCTTCATGCGGATGGATCATCCCGTCTAGACGCGCCATGGCACAGTCGAGTTCGGCCACGATTGGGCGAGTTCCTGCTCGCCGTACCGGGCGACGATGTGGCCGGTGGACTGGTCGATGTTGACGAACACGCCCTCTTCGACCTGGAAGTGGCGCTCGGCGGCGAGCTTGATGGCCTGCTCGATGCCGACGAAGATCGTCTCGCGGGCGATCTTCTTCTCCTCGTGCATCTTCTCGACGAGCTCGAGGACGGCTTTGCCGGGGTCTTTCTTGGTGGTCATGTCGGCGTCCTCTGCGGCGGCGGAAACAACAACACCCGGTACGGCGGGCCGGAGGGGCCGCACCGACCGGGTGGTCAGGGCGCGAGACCGGCCGCTGTGCGGCCGACCTCCGGGAATCGCCGTCCGCCGCGGCCCGGATACGCGAACACCGGCCGAAGGGCCGGTGCGTCCGTGGGGCCGCGGGTGACAGGAGTATTGTTGGCGCTACCCGCCCCGGGTGCAAGGGGGTTCCCGAGAAGTTTTCGCGTCGGGGTCGTGCGGAACGACCGACCGCGCGGGTGGCGCCGCCGCGGGCTCGTGGTCCAGGTCGTCGCGGTGGCACCCGTGGCCGACCAAGGGTGCGGTGAGGAGGGCCAGGAGACAGAGGACCGAGGGACCGAGGGACCGAGGGACCGAGGGACGG
>JANNNF010000414.1:0-7849 GCA_031398405.1 Rhodobacterales bacterium
CCCATCGTGCAACGCCGTCTGGTCCGATTGCGACAATACGGCACCTCCGCCCGAAGCAATCTGTGCCTCGACGTCCCGCGCGGGCGACCCCGCAATCAGCGCCAACAACTGCGCTGCCAGTTCAATATCCATCAGCCGCCCCGGTCCGTTCTTGGCATCCCAATTGCCGAGGCCTGGTTTTGCCGCTGCCAACCGCGCCCGCATTGCGGCCACATCGGCTCGCACGTTTGGTCCCTGTCCTTTGGCCGCCAAGACGTTGACCCGCAGCGCCTCAAACCGCTCGGCCAACCCCACCGCCCCCGCCATTACCCGGGCGCGGGTCAGGGCAAGGTGTTCCCACGTCCATGCCTCGCCCAGTTGATAACTGTGGAACGACGCGATCGACGTGGCCACTGGCCCCTGCCGCCCCGACGGGCGCAGCCTCATGTCCACCTCATACAGCCGACCCTGCGCCATCTGCGCCGAGACGGCCGTGACCATCGCCTGCGTCAGACGTGCATAATATGGCCGGGTTGCCAGCGGGCGCAGACCGTCTGACACTTCGTCCCCGGCGTCATAGATCACGATCAGATCGAGGTCGGATTGCGCGTTCAGCCGCCTCGCGCCAAGTGACCCCATCCCCACCAGCACAGCCCCCTGCCCCGGCATCACCCCGTGTTTGCGGGCAAATTCCACCGCCACCACATCCCACAGTGCCGCCAGCACCGCACCCGCAAGGTCCGCATACTGCCGCCCCGCCGCAAAAGCGTCGATCAGCCCGCGCAGGTGATGTACCCCCACGCGGAAATGCCATTCCTTCATCCAGACGCGGGCGGAATCCAGTTGGCGTTCGTAATCGTCAATGCCCGCCAGCCGTGCCCGCAATTCGGCCGTCAGCGCAGATTCCCCGGGCCAGTCGGCAAAGAACGACCCGCCCAACACCCCGTCCAGCACGCCCGCGTTGCGCGAAAGATAGCGCGCAAGACCGGGCGAGGTGGCCGCGATATCCACGATCAACTCCACCAGTTGCGGGTTGGCCTCAAACAGCGAGAATATCTGCACCCCCGCAGGCAATCCTGCCAGAAACCCGTCCAGCGCCACCAGCGCCTCCTCGGCGTTCGCAGCGCGCGCCAGTTGCGCCAGCAGCACCGGGCGCAGTCTGCGGAAAATCCCCTGTGCGCGATCTGACCGCAAGGCAGGATAAGAGGCCCAACCCGCCACCAGCGTCGTCGCCTGATCCGACAGCTCCGGCCCCTTGGCGACGGGGGCCGCCGATGGCGCAAAAAACCCTTCCGTCAGATGGTCGGTCCGCGCCAGCCGGTCCAGCAGGCCGGCGCTGAACTCTGCCTCCGTCTGCCCGCAGAAGGCCGCAATCCTTGCCACCCCTTCCGCCGTCACTGGCAGATCATGGGTCTGCGCATCATTCACCATCTGCAAACGGTGCTCCACCTCACGGTGGCTTCGGTACAACGCAGTCAACTCCGCCGTCACCTCTCCCGGAATCCAGCCCTTCGCAGCCAGTGCCGCAAGCCCCCCCACTGTGGTGCGGTCCCGCAGATCGGGGTCGCGGCCCCCGGCGATCAACTGCCGCGTCTGGGTGAAAAACTCGATCTCACGGATGCCGCCCACCCCCAGCTTCATGTTGTGGCCAGCCACCGAGATCGGCCCGTGCAGACCCCGGTGGTCGCGGATGCGCAGGCGCATGTCATGTGCATCCTCAATCGCCGCGAAATCCAGATGCTTGCGCCAGACAAACGGCGTCAGCGTTTTCAAAAACCCCCAGCCCGCCTTTAAATCACCGCCACAGGGGCGGGCTTTGATATAGGCTCCACGTTCCCATGTGCGCCCGACACTTTCGTAATAGGACTCTGCCGCGGCCATGGAAATGCACACAGGGGTCACCGCCGCATCGGGGCGCAGACGCAGATCAGTGCGGAACACATAGCCCTGCGCCGTCACATCCGACAGCATCGCCGCCATCTTGCGCGTCACGCGGATAAATGCCGCACGCGCCTCTTGTTCGACGCCCGGGTAGCGCGTCTCGTCGAACAGGCAGACCAGATCAATATCCGACGAATAGTTCAGCTCATGCGCGCCCATCTTTCCCATGGCAAGCGCCACCATGCCCCCCGCTGTTTCGGCATCCTCCGACACGGCCCCCGGCAACTTGCCCCGGCGTATTTCATCACGCACCAGCGTGGTCAGCGCCAGATGCACCGCCCGGTCGGCAAAATCCGTCAAGGCCCCCGTCACTTGCTCCAGCGTCCAGACCCCGCCCAGATCGCACAGCGCGGTCAGCACAGCGACCCGGCGCTTGGCTCCTCGCAGGGACGCGGCCAGATCAGACCCGCCCTCCAGCCCCGCCAAAACCCCCTCAAAGGCCGCTTCGGGTGGCCCGGCCAAAGCCTCGCGCAGCCAGACGGCCTCTTGCGTCATCGCCCCCTTCAGGAAAGGACTGCACCCGGCAGTGCCCGCGATCAGCCCTGCCACTTCGGGCGGCAAGTCGGCAAATGCCGTGCGGGCGTCGGTGCCGGCAGCGGCGTCAAAGGCGTAGGGTTGGCGGGTCAGGCGGGCGGCGAAATTGGCTGTCATACCGGCATAATGCGACGCCCTCGCCGCAGGGTCAACGCAAGGGCTGACGCGGATGTGACTGGCAGCTCTGACCGTTACGGGATACCGTCTTGCCATGAACTCTTCGTTTTCTCTTTGGCGATTAGCCCTGATCCTTGTGCTTTCGGTGTTCCTGACCGGCAGCCGAGCAATGGCTTGTCCCATTGGCGGCTATTGCTGCGATGAAAGTGCGATGATCGACTGTGCCGCCATGACCTCGGGTGGCACAGCAATGTGCAAATCCGCCTGCGCAGCGCTGCTGACCGACACGCCCCTTTTGTCCCGGACGGCAGTCTCTGCTCTGCACCAGTCCGTGACCCTCCTGTTTGCGGGATCAAATGACACAGTGCCAGAGCCGCCGCCCCCCAAACGCCCGGCGTGACGTGCCTGAAGCCTGATATCAAACAAATGGAGACGACCATGAAAGCCTTTCTGATTTCCCTTGCCCTGACCTTTGGTCTTGGCGGTGCCGCCTATGCCGCAGCCTGCTGTGACGCCGGTCCCTGCTGCGAAGAGCCTATGCCCTGCTGCGACTAAGCGTGCATTATTGAAACTGGCAAAGGGCGGCCCCAGCGGGTCGCCCTTTTTCACACCAGCCACCTATGTAAACAAATTTAACATACCCACTTGAATTGGCCCAGACCCGTGGGCATCTTTGCTCATGTGAAAGGACTTCACATAACAAACGCAAAAGCGGAGACTGCCGATGTATACCTCCTCAGCCGCCCCCAGATCTGGCGGTTTCCTGCACAAGGTTCGCCGTGCCGAACGCTGGCTGGACGATCGTGGCAAGAGTGCCTGGATCGCAGTCATGGTTCTGGCCTTCATATTCATCTGGCCTGTGGGCCTGGCCGTTCTGGCCTATCTGATCTGGAGCAATCGCATGTTCAGCCGCCGTTCCTGCGCACAGCGCCGCGAGCATTACCGCAGCCACGACATGGGCCGCTATTCATCCGGTAACGCGGCATTTGACGCTTACAAAGCAGACACTCTGCGCCGGCTGGAGGATGAACAGATGGCGTTCGAATCCTTCCTGCAACGCCTGCGGGACGCCAAGGACAAGTCGGAATTTGACACCTTCATGACCGACCGTGCCGCCTCCAATCGTGCCGCAGATGCCGCAGGTAACGCCGAGCAACCGGTGCGCGATACTTTGGGCGGCGGCCAATACTGATCCCTGCTTGCCTGCCATATCGCCCCGCCCGTCATGGGCGGGGCTTTTTTGCACCCAAATAGCGCCTCTTGCGCAAAAACCCCGCTTGGCGGCAGACCCGGGGCTTGATAGGCTTTTGACAACTTTTCCCCTATATCAAAGTCTCGATGCGCCACACCCTTCCCATCGCGCCCCAATTCTATGTGACGGCTCCGCAGCCCTGCCCCTATCTTCAGGGGCGGATGGAACGGAAATTGTTCACGGCGCTGCAAGGTGAACACGCGCAACGGCTGAATGACACGCTGTCCAAACAGGGTTTTCGGCGCAGCCAGAATGTGCTGTACCGCCCGTCGTGTGCGGAATGTTCAGCCTGTTTGTCAGCGCGCATCCGGGTGGCCGATTTTGTGCCCAATCGCAGCCAGCGCAAGGTGCTGAAACGCAATGCCCACCTGCGCCGCAACCCCACTTCGCCTTGGGCCACCGAAGACCAGTTCGCCCTGTTCCGCCGCTACTTGGACAGTCGCCACGCGGATGGTGGGATGGCAGACATGGACATCTTCGAGTTTGCCGCGATGATCGAAGAAACCCCGATCAAAAGCCGGGTGATCGAGTATTCTCGCCATACCGAAGACCGCGTCCGCCCCCTGTCCGCCGTCTGCCTGACCGATGTGTTCGATGACGGCCTTAGCATGGTCTATTCGTTCTACGATCCCGACCTTGCTGCAGACAGCCTTGGCACCCATGTAATCCTTGATCACATCGCCATCGCGCGTGAGGCGGGCCTGCCCTACCTCTACCTTGGCTACTGGGTACCCGGCAGCCGCAAGATGGGCTACAAGGCCGGGTTTTCCGCGCTTGAGATTTACAAGGGTGGCCAGTGGCAGGATATCGGCGACCCGGGCGCGCACCGGGCAGAATTGCATCCCCTGTCGGTCGATCCGATTGCTGAACAGGTGGCCCGGATCAACCTGCCCGACAGCCGCGCCGGGCGGGATGGATCGCGTGATCCCGTCCGCGAATCGCTCCGCGAGATTTCGTCCGAATGACAGCTGGGTCGTGGCTGGGGGCCGTGGCACTCGTGGTCCCCGACTATGACACGGCCATTGCGTTTTATACTCAAGTCATGGGCTTTACCCTGAAGGCGGATGAAGATCAGGGCCACAAACGCTGGGTAACGGTGCAGCCCCCGGGGGGCGGTCCGTCGCTAGTGCTGGCCCGCGCCGAAACCCCTGCGCAAACCGCCGCGATTGGCCATCAGGCCGGGGGCCGGGTCTGGCTGTTTCTGCACACCGATGATTTCGCCCGCGACCACACCCGCATGACCACCGCAGGGGTTCACTTTGAGGAACGGCCCCGACACGAATTCTATGGCACGGTCGCCGTCTGGCGCGACCCGTTTGGCAACAGATGGGACTTGATCGGACCCCGCCCGACTGCGCTATCCTGACGTCACGCACGTCAGAGGTTTGTTGACGCAAGCCCGGTAGCATCATACCCAAACATTAGATTCGACGTTCAAGACGCATAAGACAAAAAAACAAGACGATCGCGCGGGTCAACCGTGCCCCACAGGGAGGATTCCAATGCACCCACTCCTCGCGGTATCCCGCGGGATTGACCGGCTGACCGAAGCGGTTTTCAAGGCAGTCATGTGGCTGATCCTTGTGGCAGTGCTGGTCAGTGCGGCCAATGCCATCGTGCGCAAAGTGTTCAGCATGTCGTCCAATTCATGGCTGGAACTGCAATGGTATCTGTTCGGGGCGGCGTTCATGGGGGCTGCGGCCTACACGCTGCAACAAAACGAACACATCCGCATCGACATCTACTACGGCACCCGGACGCGCCGCACCCAACACTGGATCGACCTGTTCGGCCATGTGTTCTTCTTGCTGCCCTTCGTGCTTATCATGTCCTACATGCTTATCCCCTACGCCTATAATGCGTGGCGCATCGGCCAGATTTCCACCAACGCAGGGGGGTTGATCATCTGGCCCGCCCGCGCCTTGCTGGCCGCAGGGTTCCTGCTGCTTGTGGCGCAGGCGTTTTCCGAAATCGTCAAGAAAATCGCCGTAATGCGCGGCCTGATGGACGACCCGACCCCGTTCATATCCGCCCATGAGGCGGCAGAACTGGAAGGCGCCGCCCTTGCCGCCGAAGTCGCCCGCTTAGCCGAGGCAGAAGCCAATCGCCGCGCGGAGGATCGGACATGATGGAACTTATCGCGCTGAACATGGCACCGATCATGTTCGCCAGCCTCGTCGTCTTCCTGCTGCTGGGCTATCCGGTGGCGTTTTCCTTGGCGGCAAATGGCCTCTTGTTCTTCGCCATCGGCGTCTGGCTTGCACCTTATTCCGAAAGCACCATCACGCTGGATTGGCCGCTGCTGTTTACCATGCCGATCCGGCTGTTCGGCGTCATGTCGAATGAGACGTTGCTGGCCATCCCCTTCTTCACCTTCATGGGTATCGTGCTGGAACGGTCCGGCATGGCCGAGGATTTGCTGGATACTGTGGGTCAGTTGTTCGGCCCGATCCGGGGTGGCCTTGCCTATGCGGTGATCATCGTCGGCGCGCTTCTGGCTGCCACCACCGGGGTCGTGGCGGCTTCAGTGATTGCCATGGGCCTGATATCGCTGCCAATCATGCTGCGCTATGGCTACGATCGCCGGGTGGCATCAGGGGTTATTGCCGCGTCGGGCACGCTGGCGCAGATCATCCCGCCCTCCCTGGTGCTGATCGTTCTGGCTGATCAGTTGGGCAAATCTGTCGGCGACATGTATAAAGGCGCGATGATCCCCGGACTGATCCTGACCGGGCTTTACATGTTGTACGTCTTTTTCATCTCGATGTGGCGGCCCCAATGGGTGCCCGCCCTACCGCTAGAGGCGCGGACGCTTGGGCATGGCATCACCTCCTTGCTGGCGGCCATCGCAGCAGCCATCGGCATCGGCTACGCCGCCCATGTGATGTTGTATCCGGCACATGGGGCCAATGCTGATATCCTTGGCGGCACCATCGGGGTTGCGGTGATCTATCTTTACGCCGTGATCGACAAGGCGACGGGGATGAACACCATGTCCCGCCTCGCGCAACAGGTGATCATGGTGCTGATCCCGCCATTGGCGCTGATCTTTCTGGTGCTGGGCACGATCTTCCTTGGCATCGCAACGCCTACGGAAGGCGGGGCCATGGGGGCGGTCGGATCGCTGTTGCTGGCGGCGTTGAAGGGTCGTCTGAACATGGGCGTGATCCGGCAGGCGCTGGAATCCACCACCCGGCTGTCGGCGTTCGTCATGTTCATCCTGATCGGCGCGCGGGTCTTTTCGCTCGCCTTCTACGGGGTGAATGGACAAATCTGGGTCGAGCATCTTCTGGTCGGCGTGCCGGGCGGACAGACCGGGTTCCTGATCTTTGTGTCGATCCTGGTGTTCCTGCTGGCGTTCTTCCTCGATTTCTTCGAACTCGCTTTCATCATCGTCCCCCTGCTGGTCGCTCCGGCGCAGGCCTTGGGAATTGATCTGATCTGGTTCGGCGTGATCCTCGGGGTAAACATGCAGACCTCGTTCATGCACCCGCCCTTTGGTTTCTCGTTGTTCTACCTGCGGTCGGTGGCCCCCAAGTCGAGCTACATCGACAAAGTCACCGGCATCCGCACCGCAGGGGTGACGACGGGGCAGATCTACTGGGGCGCGGTGCCATTCGTGGTTATCCAGGTCGTGATGATCGGCATCGTCATCGGCTTTCCACAGATTGTGATGCACTACAAAGGCGTGGTGGTAGATCCGTCGACGATCGAGATCAAAGTCCCCACCCTCGCCCCACTGGGCGCACCGTCCGGCACCACCAGCCTTGGCGCGCCTAAACTTGGGGCACCGGCATTGGGGGCACCCAAACTGGGGGCACCCGTTCTAGGCGCACCAAACCTCAGCGCACCTGCTTTGGGTGCTCCCAAACTCGGCGAACCCGTCGTGCAACCCTGACCAAAGACAAAGGCCCCGCAGCATACGCTCCGGGGCCTGTTGCATTTCATTTTGGCGAAAATATCCCACGGGGGTCCGGGGGTGTGAAACCCCCCGGTGCCGTCAACGCGCGTAACGCGTTACAGCTT
>JANNNF010000451.1:0-12716 GCA_031398405.1 Rhodobacterales bacterium
GTGTCAGCCTTGGCCATTGGGGCCGCGGCAACCAACAGGACAAGAGAAAAATGCTTTGAACACGGCGTGAATCGTGCCTGACAAAACGCACAGCCCAATGAATCGTGCTGTTATGCCACCGCCAATGCAAACACCCGCGCCAGCACGGCCTGCCCGGCGCGATAGTGCGTCATGCCCTGCGCCGTGACTTTCAGCCCCTTCAAGGACGCAAGCAATGTCTGCGCCAACTGCCGCGATTCTAACGCATCCTCGCCTCGATCAAACCCGGCAAACCACTGCGTCAGATGATCCTCCAGCCGCGCCTCACCCGCCGCCGCCAGATCGTCAGTCACAGACAGTCCCGCATCCAGCAATTCGCGCCCGTGCGGGGTGCCCAGCACCGCCTCCATGAACTTGCCGTCCTTGGCGATGAACGCCGCCTGCAAGGCTTGCGCGGCGGTCTGGTCCGGGGCTGTCAGCGCGGCTGCAAAATCCCGGTCGGCTTCTTCGAAGTACCGGGCGGCAAGCGAGCGGAAGATGTCTTCCTTGTTGCGATAATGCAGATACAGCGCCGACCGCGACATGCCTGCCCCCCGCGCGATATCATCCATCGTCACCCGCCTGTAACCATAGATCGAGAACGCATGAAATGCAGCGTTCAGAATGGCCTCTTGGCGGTCAGCATTGGGGTCGGGGTGGCGCATCTGGGCAACCTTGCAAAGCCGGTCCGACATGTCAATTGACAGAATGACGTTTTTCGCGCATTTTGTCAAAATCCGATGGAGATGCCGATGCCAACCACTCTGACCGTAAACGGAACGCTGCAGACCCTGGACCTGCCGCCCGACATGCCGCTGCTTTGGGCGCTGCGTGAGGGGCTGAACCTGACGGGGACGCGGTTCGGCTGCGGCATAGCGTCGTGTGGGGCCTGCACTGTGCATGTTGATGGCGTGGCGGTGCGATCCTGCCAGACACCTTTGGGCGACGTTGCGGGTGTCTCAGTCACGACAATCGAAGGCTTGGGCACGCCCGCCACCTTGCACGCCGTGCAGGCGGCGTGGATCGAGCATCAGGTGGCGCAATGCGGCTACTGCCAGTCTGGCCAGATCATGCAAGCGGCATCCTTGCTTGCGAACAATCCCACGCCCACCGATGCCCAGATTGACGAAGCGATGGATGGCAACTTGTGCCGCTGCGGCACCTATCCCCGCATCCGTGTCGCCGTTCACGCCGCCGCCCAAATCATGCAGGGGGTGTAGAGTGTCACGCGTAGGAACCATCGCCCGCCGCACATTCCTGATCGGGTCAGCCGCCATTGCCGGGGGCGTGGCCTTCGGTTGGTACGTCTACCGCAAACCTTTTGCCAACCCGATTGCAGACGAAGGCATCGCCGCCCTGACACCCTATGTGCTGATCGACCAGACGGGAGTCACCATCATCGCCCCCCGTGCCGAAATGGGGCAAGGCGTGCAGACCACTTTGGCCGCCTTGGTGGCCGAGGAGTTGAACCTGCCATGGGACCAGGTCCGTGTGATGCATGGCCCGCCCTCTGCCGCCTACCACAACGCGGCGGTACTGGAGGAAGGCGTGCCCTTCGCGCCCACAGACAGCAGTTGGCTGGCCGAGACCCTGCGCGGGGCCATGCACGTACCTGCAAAGTTTCTGGGCTTCCAGATAACTGGCGGGTCATCTTCTGCCCCCGATGCATACGAAAAGATGCGGGCGGCAGGGGCGATGGCTCGGGTGGCACTGATTGACGCCGCAGCCCGGCGTTTAGGCTTGGATGCCGCCGACCTTAGTGCCGAAAACGGCTTTATCATTGCCAAAGATGGCACCAGCATCCCCTACACCGATCTTGCAGTTGAGGCGGCGTCAGTTGATCTGCCCGAGGTGCCCGCGCTGAAACCTCGGTCCGACTGGACCTTGCTGGGAAAAAGCCTGCCGCGCCTTGATGTGGTCGCGAAATCCACCGGCACTGCGTTTTTCACCGGGGATCTGCGGCTGCCGGGAATGAAGTTCGGCACTGTCCGCACCAACCCTGGTCTCGGCGCGCCCATGATCGGGCATGATGAGACCGCGGCAAAAGCCATTCCCGGCTTTGACCGTACCGTGCCTGTGCCAAATGGCCTCGCCATCCTTGCGAGCAATACCTGGGCGGCCATGAAGGCGGCGGAGTCCATTACATTTGACTGGGCCGCAGCCCCATATGCCGCCGACAGCGCCGAGATGGAGGCCGACCTTGCCGCCAGCTTCACAGACGCGCGGCAAGACAGCCGCAATCGTGACGATGGTGATGTAACTTCGGCTCTGACAACACCCGATCTGGATGTTGAATATTTCACCCCCTACCTTGCCCATGCACCAATGGAACCGCTGACCGCCGCTGCCTGGTTGCATGATGGAATGATAGAAATCTGGGCGGGCAACCAGTTGCCAACCCAGATCGTCAAAGAAGCCGCCACGATCACCGGCCTGTCAGCCGAAGCGATAGAGGTGCACACCCCCCTGATGGGCGGTGGCTTTGGCCGACGGGCCGAGATGGATTTCATCCGCCAAGCCATTCATGTCGCTAAAGCGATGGAGGGCACGCCCGTTCTGCTGACGTGGAGCCGTGAGGAGGACATCACCCATGACGCCTACCGCCCGATGGCGATGGCGCGGGTGAAGGGGGTCGTGGCAGAGGGGTCCGTGGTGGTGCTGGATTATCAGACAGCATCCCCTGGCGTGATCGAAAGCCAGCTGGGGCGCTTGGGCTATGCCGTGCCGGGACCCGATACGTCTATCGTGCAGGGCGCGTGGGAACAGCCCTACGGTTTTCCAAACTACCGCGTCACCGGCTTTCGGGTGCCTGCTGGGGTTCCCGTGGGGTCCTGGCGGTCAGTGGGGGCTTCGCAGAACGCGTTCTTTCATGAAAGTGCGGTAGATGAACTTGCGCATTTGGCCAGCATAGACCCTCTTCTGTTCCGGATGCGGCAGATGACGCACCTGCCGTCGATCAAGGTGATGGAGGCGGTGGGAGAGATGTCAAACTGGGGCACGCCGGTGCCGGGCCGCGCCAAGGGCGTCGCGTTCTGCCTGTCATTCGGGGTGCCATCCGCACAGGTGATCGAGGTGGAAATCACAGACGCTGGCCTGCGGCTGACCGGGGCTTGGGCGGCGGTGGATGTGGGCATCGCACTCGACCCGCGCAATATTGAGGCGCAGGTTCAAGGCGGCATGATCTTTGGGCTTTCGGCCGCGATCAATGGTGAAATCACCTTTGCCGAAGGCCGTGTCGAGCAGCAGACCTTCTGGGATTACGAACCCCTGCGCCTGCACCAATGCCCGCCCATCACTGTGCGCGTGCTTGAAAACGCCGAAAAGATCCGCGGCATTGGGGAGCCCGGCACGCCACCCGCCGCCCCCGCTCTTGCCAACGCCATATTCGCGCTGACCGGCCAACGAATGCGCCGTTTACCCCTTAAATCCGCCATAAAGTTCGCGTGAACATACTCAATGTGATGTGAACAGTGCAGCGCCGGGCGGTGCCATTTCTGCCTTCGGTTGATCGTCACCTCGAATCGGAGAGGAATTTACTTTCAAATTAGTTAAATTTCTTACAGCGGCGCGTAAACACAGACGAACCACCACATATAGTAGAAACGATCAGAATATTTCCTATATATTTGATAATAAACACATATTCTCTGCCACTAAGTGACGCTAGGTCAACCAAAATTGCCCCAAAATTGTTTCAATTAGTCCAAAATACGCCTCATTCCGCAGGTTGAGTAGTCAAGAGAAGGATCAGGTTTAAGCTCGCTTTGGCTGCCGCTGATCAGACGAAAGAAAAGGAACTGGGCAATGCGATTTTTGGCCGTTGATGACGATCCGCTTTTCTTGCAACTGCTTACCCTTCGGTTGCAGGGCTTGGGCTATACGGATCTGGTTACGGTGTCGTCGGGTGCGGAAGCACTGGCGTTTCTGTCGGCAGCACCTGACAGCGTGGATTGCATCTTGTCTGACATTCGGATGCCTCTGATGGATGGCATCACCTTGTGCCGCAATATCCGCGCGCTGCCGGGCCTTGCGACCACTCCGATCGTGATGATCACCTCGATGTCAGACCGGTCCTACATTGACGAGGCCTTTGACGCAGGGGCCACCGACTATATCACCAAACCGCTGGACCGGCTGGAACTGAAAGCCCGCATTGGCATGGTGGTGCAACTGTGCGCCAAAGGCCGCCAGCAGGCGGGGCCGGTATCGTCGTACAGCATTGAACCCATGCAGGATTTTGATGAACCGATCCTGTTGCCTAATGTGGAACGCCTGATCAGCCATCTTGCCATGGAAAACTATCTGCTGACCCTTGGGTTAAAACGGATGCATGCTCTGCGCGCCTTTGCCGTACAGGTTGAAAACGCGCGGGTATTCTATTCAACCTCCAGCCCGGCGACGTTTGCCGATATGCTGGGCGACGTTGCCAGTGCCGTTCTGGACAGCCTTAAAACCGATGATGTGCTGTTTTCGTACACAGGCGGCGGGGTTTTTGTCTGCATCGCCCGCACGGATATTCATGCTGAACCCGAAGACCTGTGCCAAGCGGCTACGCGCAATCTGACGGCGTTTGAGGACTTGTACTACGCTGATGGGTTGCCGCTGCCAAAACTGCATTTCGGAGCGACTGTGCGCAGTTCTGCCTTTACCCTGACCCGCCCGAGCAAGTTGCCAGACATGGCTGTGGCAGCGATGATGAAGGACTTCTACAAGATCGACAAACCCCGGGCAAAGTCACGGATGTTCTGATATGAACATGACGCAACGCCCCATCGCAACAGACGGTCGCCCGATTGACCCGGCGCTTATGATCGTGCGTGACCGATTTGTTGATAGCCTCGCAGAGCGGATTTTGCGCTTTGAGAACCTGAAAATCGCGATAGAGACCGGCGCGCATGACCCGCGCGCTGTTTTGAAAGCCATTGCTGATCTCGCGCACAAGATTGCAGGCGTGGCCGGGACGCTCGGCTTTGAAGACATAGGGCAGTTATGCATGACCCTGGACCGTCGTATCCAGAACGGTACTGCGGCGCAGACCCCCTGCAGCCGCCTTTGGGCCGAAGTATCAGAACCGCTGGAAAACCTGCTGGATGCTATGGAAGCCAAGTTAGACACTTGATCTGCCACATTACCCAAGTGTGAACGGACCGGCAGCCCAATTAAAAACTGAACCCTATCCCAGTGTCAGCAAAGAGCGCACCGCGTGAAGAATTGCGTTTGACGACACGGGTTTGCCAATACAGGCATCAAATCCCACCTCGATATATTCGCTGATCTGGTAAGGCATGACATTTGCTGTCACCGCAATGACTGGCGTGTGGGGCAGGCCTTGTGCGTTTTCACGCGCCCGAATGATCTGAACAGCGGTCTTGCCATCCATCACGGGCATCGCCACGTCCATCAGCACGGCATCATGACCGCCAACTTCCCATGCGGTCAGCGCCTCTTGGCCGTTCTTCGTCATCACACTGGTCGCACCCAAGTTGCGCAGAATGTAACCCATGACGGTGCAGTTCGTTTCATTGTCATCAGCGACCAGTATATGCAGCCCCTCCAACGTAAGGGCAGGGTCTGGCAGAACGGCAGCCGAGGGCAACGGTTCATCATGCACCTCAAGAGGCAGAGTGATTGTCATGCGAGTCCCGACATCCACCTCAGAGGTCACGGTAATCTCGCCTCCCATCAAATCAACAAGCGATCGGGTGATGGCCATACCCAGCCCGGTGCCGCCGTATTTACGGGTGATGGAGCTGTCCGCTTGCACAAATTCATCATGCAGATGCGACAGTTGTTCCGGGGTCATGCCGATACCGGTGTCCGTCACCTCGATCACGAACGGCCGCCCCGGTTTTCCCTTCAGCCCGACATGCACAGACCCTGTGGCGGTAAACTTGATTGCATTGCTGATCAGATTGTTAAGTACCTGCCGAAGACGGTGCGCATCGCCAATACGTGGGTGTTCGGCCCCCATGCCAAGAAACACCTCAAACTCCAGCCCCTTTTCATCGGCGCGGGCGCGGTGCAGTTCTTCGACCTGGGCAGCCAGAACGGCGGGGTCGAACGGCAGCAGTTCAAGATCCAGCTTGCGAGCCTCAATCTTGGACACGTCCAGAATATCGTTCAGGATGTTCAGCAGCGCCTCACCCGAATTACGGATGGTGGCGATCATCCGTTTGTGTTTTGCATCCACCAAAGCTGCGTCCAGCACCTCGGCCATGCCAAGTACACCATTCAGCGGGGTGCGAATTTCATGGCTCATGTGCGCCAGAAACATGGATTTTGACTGATTGGCATCCTCGGCTTTCGCCTTGGCCAGATAATACAGCGTCACGTCTGACCCAACCCCGCGATAGCCGCCAAAGCTGCCATCTGCGTTCACGATGGGCGCGCCGCTGAACCGCACCCAACGGGGTTCAGCCCCTGCTTCGGGCGTCAGCATGAAAGCAAAATCCTTGAACGGCAGCTGTTGTTCAAGTTGCCGGAACAGCATGGGCCAATCTGCGCTGCCTTCTTCAGTCGGACGCCCCACCAGCCAGTCCTGCCAGCTTTTCCCAATGAAATCCGAATCCGGACCGGGATTTGAGCCCAAAAAATCCATCTGGGAAAAGAACTGAAACCGCAGGTCACTGTCTTGTTCCCAAAACCAATCCTCGCTGACCGCTGCGATATCGGCCAGCCGCTGTTCGGCCCGGTTGCGGTCTGCCAGCGCCCGCTCTAGGTCAGTCTTGGCGGTTTGAAGCGCCTCTTCGCGCGCCTTTTGTTCCGTGATCTCGATCTGAATCCCGGCAATAAACGCCGCCCGTCCATTCTCCATCTTGGAAATGACGCGGGCGCGGTCGATCATCCAGACCCAACTGCCATCCTTGTGATGCATCCGGTATTCGGCCACGAACGAGTCTTTTTCACCATTGACGCATTGCGCCATGCTAAGTTCGACCGCCGGAATGTCGTCGGGATGCACAAGACCGCGCCAGCGGTCATAAGTGAAGGGCAACACTTCCTCAAACGCGTAGCCGAGCATGGACGCCCATTCCTGATTGCCGCGTTGTTCGTCGGTGATCAGGTCCCAGTCCCAGGTGCCAATCCGCGCGCCATTGACAAGTTGTGACAGTCGGTCCTGCGTCAGCTTCAACTGGGTTATTTCCAGATGCACCCCCGACATGACCGCAGGCCTGCCATCGGCGGAAAAGACCGTAGTACGCCCACGTGACAGCACCCAAACAAGGTGGCCGTTCTTGTGGAACATGCGAAACTCAAGCTCGAGGCGGTCGCCATTCGCGGCAAACAAATCCTCCCACGCCTTTTGCAGCGGCCCGCGGTCTTCGGGCATCACCAACCTGATAAACGTGTCGATGGTCACCGGTTCAAGTTCTTCGCGAGTGTAGCCCAACATCTCGGCCCAGCGGTCGTTGATCAGGTTCTGGCCACTTTCAACCGTCCATTCCCAAGTGCCGACCTCGGCCCCGTCAATCGCAGATGTCAACCGGGCTTCTGTATGGTGGGACGCAGTTACATCCGTGCAATTGACCAGATGCCCGCCGCCAGACACGGCCGACAAGCGCACCAGGATGGCCCGGCCATCGGGCAGCATAAGCCGCGTTTCACATACTTCACTGTCGCCCGGGGCCAGATTCAGAAACGCCTTGATATCGGCCAGCATCCCGGTCCCGGCCAGATTTTGGCCAAACAGATCACGATATCGCGCATTGCGATAGCTGATGGCCCCATTTGCATCATACAGCGCGATACCGTGTTCCAGCATATCGACAATCGATGCCAGCCCTTCGGCGGCATCAGACACCGGAAACTCGCGATCATGGGCCTGTGCAGTCGATTTGGTTTTACCGACAGCGGGCTTTGATCCGGGTTGGACTGCCGTCTTGGAATTGGGCGGGTTGCCTCGCACGATCTGATCCTTCATCAAGATGCGCCCTTACAGCGCCAGAAAATAAGCACTTCAGTATGAACGGTCATTCCCAAACGCTTTTGATTGACGCAAGCGGCGGTGTCAGACTGCCCCATAACATGAACGCACCAATATCCCTGAAGGTTGCAAAAAATCGTCACACGAGTCTCTTTGATTGCACAAATAGCAGAGCGCATTAGCGAAAAGACGCGAAATCCAAGAAAAACGCCATCTTGACGCTACGACACCGTGTCGCAGAGAGCAAAAGAGGCCTGCATTTCTGGCCAGCCAGTGCTGTTTGGGAAAGATCAGGTCCGCAGAAGCACCGCGCGGATGGCGGCTAGCAGCATGTCCTTGTGCAGCGGTTTGGGCAAGGACGCCGTTGCTATTCCTTCGACCATCACCCGCGTCTCATGCGAGGTATCGGCGCTAAGCCGGATCACCGGTGTGCGGGCGTTGATGGAGTTGCTGGCCCGCAAATGGCGGATCACCCGGTCCCCGGTGATGAAAGGCATGTTCTGGTCAAAAATCATCAGATCAAATTGCGTCGTCGTCGCCGCTTCAAGGGCCGCACGACCATCTTCCACGAAAGTCAGGTCATATTCCGGGCTATCGGTCAAAAAAGCGCCCAGCACCAGACGATTGATTTCATCATCCTCGGCCAGCAGAATTTTTGCAGGTTTATCGAAGGTTTCAACCGACATTCCACACCACATCCTGTTCGTACCGATTGTCAGATCACGGTTACGTGTACGTCAATGTATACGATACAATGGGCAAGTTCATGACAAAAATGTGGTTGCTTGCGCTTCGCGGCAAGGTGCCGCCGCAAATAAGGCAGACATTCAACCTTATGTTGAATGATCACGCGGACTTACCTGCTTAGGAGAGAGCGTATTGCCTGCAACAGATCGCGCTTTCTGAAAGGTTTGGACAGATGCGAGTCGAAGCCGCCAATGATGTATTCCGACACCTGATGCGGCATGGCATTCGCCGTGATCGCAACAGCGGGCACTTCGGCATGGCCCGATGCGGCCTCGGCGTCGCGGATCAGGCGGATTGCACCCAGGCCATCCAGCACCGGCATGGTGATATCCAGCAACAACACCTGAAATGCCGCTGGACCATTGCGCTTTTTCGTCCACAGATCGACCGCCTGCCGCCCATTCTCGGTACCTTCAACGACCGCACCACAGCTTTCCAGCATTTCGGTCAACACCAGCCTGTTCGTCATGTTGTCATCGGCAATCAACACCCGGCAACCCGCCAGTGCGGTCTCGCTGACCTCCTCTCCGGGCAGCGACGTCACACCAGTAACCCCGGCCTCGGCTTCGGCCAGCGGCAGGGTGACAACAACCGTGGTCCCTTTGCCTTCAACGCTTTTCAGCGTGATCGTCCCGCCCATCAGGGTCACGAGTTCCTTGACGATAGACAGCCCCAGACCGGTGCCACCATAGCGCCGCGTCATGCTGCCATCAGCCTGAACAAAGCTTTCAAACACTCGGGCCGCCTGTGCCTCAGGCATACCAAGGCCTGTATCAGACACTTCAAAAGACATCGGGCTGCCGATACGGCATGACAGTTTCAGGGTGATCCGGCCTTTTTCAGTAAACTTGAAGGCGTTGTTCAACAGATTGTTCAGAATCTGCTGAATCCGGTGCGGATCGCCAATCATCGTGCGATTGGCCCCGACCGAGGAAGTGACTTCAAAATCGATGCCGGTTTCCTCGGCTTGCACCGAAAACACCGTATCTGTATGGCGCAGCAAGTTCAGCGGCACAAAGGGCAGCGCCTCCAGCTCCATCTTGCCGGCCTCGATCTTGGACATGTCCAGAATACCGTTCAACACAGTCAGCAGCGTTTCGCCCGAAGTGCGGATCGTTTCGATCATGCGCAGATGATCCGGGTTGGTGATGCTGCCTTGCAGCACCTCGGCCATCCCGAGAACCCCGTTCAGGGGGGTGCGAATCTCATGGCTCATGTTGGCGAGGAACATGGATTTGGTCTTGTTGGCTTCCTCGGCCCGCCGCCGGGCATCCTCCAACCTTTCGGTTGCGTTCAATTCATCGGTTAGGTCGACAAAGCTGGCAACCACGTTGATCTTGCCGTTGGCAAGATGGATCGGGGCCGCATTTACGGAAAGGATCCGACGGCTGCCATCAGGCCAAGCAATTGCGAGCCTTGCATCCCGCACCGGTTTGCCGGTCTTGAACACCACACCGACCGGAATCTCGTCGTCAGGGAGGGGCCCACCCTGCACCCGTTCATTCTTCCAGACGGGGTCATCAAACTTTCGGCCCTCTATTTCTGATCGGTCCAGATGAAGAACAGCCTCAGCTTCCTCATTTGCAAAGATCAGCGCGCCTTTCTCATCAATCACGGCAATGGCGGTGACGCTGGTTTCCAGCACCATCTTCAGCATGGCGCGCTCTTCGCTCAGTTGATGCTCCAACTCGGCCTGTTGGGTCATGTCCAGATGGACCCCCGTCACCAGAACCGGTGTGCCATCCTCATCGCGCTGCACGACCTTGCCCCGGCTCAGAATGTTCAGCCAGGCCCCATTGCGGTGCTGCATCCGAAAGCGGCCTTCAAACGGCAAATCACCTTGGGACAAATCGCGTGGCCGCTCCACATCCAACTTGGCGGCATCTTCGGGGTGCAGCAGGCTTTGAAATTTTTCATGGGTCAGCGGCTCCAGTTCCTCCGCCGTGTAGCCCAGCATTTCGGCCCAACGCCCACCAATGCGGATGGTGCCGGTTTCAAAAGACCATTCCCATGTGCCGATGCCCGAATTATCGATAATCCGTGCCGCCCGGCGTTTGGCGCGTTTGCGGGCCTCCAGCGCCTGCTTCAGTTCCAAGTTCGCCGCATCAAGCGCCGCCATCTGCGCGGTATGTGCGGTCAGGTCGGTAAAAGCGAACAATTGACCATTGTCAGATGTAGGCAGAACGCGCCAGCGAATGCTGCGCCCGTCGTGCATGGTCAGCTCATTGATGCTTTGCCAGTCGGTTTGTGGTGCCGGGGACCCATCCTCGGACGGCGGGGCTAGGTAATTGTCCAGCCAATCAGGGAAGATTTTACTGGCGGCAGCCTTTTCCAGCAAGGAATGAAACGGCATTCCCGGCACTGCATAGGCCGACAACTGCGGAAACATCGCGCGCAACTGGTTGTTCACCGAAACAATGATGCCGTCCGTGTCGACGATCATCACACCATCCGGCATGGCAGAGATGGCGTTTTCCAAACGGCTTAACGCAGTGTTTGCGGTGCGGGCCTGCCGGGTCACCTCAGCTTCCAGCTCTTTCAACCGGGTGATGTCAGTCTCGATTGAAACATACCCCGTCACTTCGCCCGACGGACCAAACAGGGGCAGCACATCATAAGTCAGCCAGTAAAGATTGCCGTGCCGATCCTGATTGACATTTTCGCCATGAAACTTGCCGCCGCTTTCGGTGGATTTGCGCAGATCAACTTGATCTGTCGGGCAGCGTTCCGGGCAACGCACAAGATCTTCGATATTTTTCCCGACGATTTCATGCAAAGCCCAGCCCGACCGGGCTTCAAACGCCTTGTTGACCCACGTCACGCAAAGGTCGGTATCCGTGACGACGACATAATTGCTGGTGATACGGGCAATTCGGTCAAAGTCTTGCGACAATAACGGAATGGGCCGGGCCCCCACGCGATCGCGTCGCAAGGCGATCTGGGCTGCCAGTGGCTCAATGGCGAAGGGCAGCAGTGCAATCTGGCCTTGATCAAATGCAGGCCCATTGCGTTGAAACACAACTGCCCCTGCATAGTGGTCCTGCACCAGCAAAGGGACCGCCAACACAGATACGTCAGGCAGATTCTCAAGGTGTATCTGAACTGGTTCACCACCCTTTTGCGCGAAACTCAGGGCAACTTGATCATTTATGTGCTGCAAGACTGGGGCGGCGAGGGGGATGCCATCGATACCTAGGGCAATATATTCCGCCCAGACCAGCCCATTGTCTTGCAAGGTCAAGACGTAGCCGCGCGCATCCCCCAGAACCCGCGCGATAGTGCCAAGCCTGTGCTGGATCAAAGTCAAAGACTCATCCTCCGACACCACTGCCGGTGCCAATTCGAGGGAAGGCCGATCTGCCATGTGCACCTCACAGTTGCACCTGAACAAAGGCATGCGCGTATAGATAACGCAAGAGTCTGTCGCCGGGTTGCGGACGATACGCAGCACCCTCAACCGAAATTTCGCTCAGATCTGCGAAGGTTCATCGCAACGCAACCTTCGCTGCATGGTCAGATGCAGGGCCGCAAATCACTCTGCCGTCAGCCCCGCAGCTGCGATATCCGCAAAAGCCGCCTCTGCCGCTTGCACCGCCATGTCGATATCCCCCGGCTGATGCGCCGCGCACAGGAACAGGTTGTGGCGCGGGTGCATGTAAATGCCGTGGCGCAGGGCAGCAGCACAAAACGCATTGCCCAACGCAAGATCGCGGTCGCCGTCAATGATCACCATCGGCATCTGCACCGGCCCGGTTTGCCGCAAGCGGTAGCCATGTTTCGCCGCCACCGCGTTCAGCCCGTCCCGGAACCGCTGGCCCATCGCCACCGTATGGGCCAGCGCATCGGTGTTATTCAGGATGCCGATTGTGGCCACCGCCGCTGCCATGGCGACAGACCCATACCAGAACGACCCCGTCACAAACACCTTGCCCGCCCCTTCTCGGAACCTTTCCACCCCTGTCACCGCAGCCAAAGGCCAGCCGTTGGCGATGGCCTTGGAATAGGCCGCAAGATCTGGCTTGATGCC
>JANNNF010000453.1:0-3103 GCA_031398405.1 Rhodobacterales bacterium
ACCTGCGATGGCCCGTTTCCCACGAAGAGTTCCGCTGTCGTGTGCGACCGGCGCCAATCCGGTGAGTGCCGCAGCCTCTTCGCCGGTGATGGTGCCGATCTCGGGCATTTCGGCGATCAGCATCGTGCTGGCAACCGGGCCGATCCCCGGGATAGAGCGGAGATCACCGGCGGTCTCCGACAGGCGTTCATCGCTCGCGATGGCCCGGGTGATCCGGTCTTCCAGTTCCTTGATCAGGCTGTCGATCCGTTGCTTCAACTCGGTGTCGACGTCCTCGAACATCGCGGCGGTGCCTAGTTTCTGGTGCGCGCGGATTTGGGCCAGCAACCGTTTGCGCATCTCGACCAACTGCGATCTTTTTGGACGTCAAGGCTCTGAGAAAGCGTAGCTTTTCCGCAGGAAGACTGCGGCCCACTTCGGGCCGGAAAGCGAAGAAGCGAGCGATGAGTTCGGCATCGATCCGGTCGGTCTTGGCGCGTGTGCCACGGCTTTGCGCAAACGCCTTCACCTGAGCGGGGGGCACTTGGCGTGCTGCAACGCCTTCCGTCTCCAGAAGCGCCCAGAGCTGCCATTCCTGACCGCCAGTCGATTCAAAGCAGACGACGGCATCCCGGTCCCGGGCAAGATCCGCCACGGCAGCATGACCTGCCGGAGCATTTGGCACTTTGCAGCGATGCCCATCTGGGAGGCAATGAACGTCAAGCCAATCGCGGCTGACATCCATGCCGCTAACGCGGCCATGTGATAGGTTGTCCATGCTCTCTTCCTTCTGGTGCGCGGTCCTGCAAGGCCGCAATCAACTGTTCGAGACGATGAAGAGAGGCGGTGCCGACAGGCTAAGAAGCGTGGTCATGCCACAAGGGTCAGACGTCGCGCATCACCCCGCCATCGGCCCTGGCCGGGGCCGGTGACGGGGCCAGTCTAGCAGAACCCAGATACAGAAGGGTCAGGACTTCGGTAACGGGGTCGTCCTAGTCAAGCGGTTTTGCACATGCGGCTTATGCCGCTGACCTGCGGTTTTGTTCTTTGAACGATTGGACCGCTTTCCTTCTCGGCAGCCTTCGCCTGAGATCGACCCGGGTGCATGCTTCGGTCCGTGGTCAGCGCTGTGGCCGCCAACATGATGCTACTGTCTTTTCCGAACCGCGGTCCAGGGCCGCGATCTCGTGGAACACTTCTGTGCGGCGCCCGAAAGTGCGTCAGTGCCACTTGTTTTGCGCTTAATCCGTTGGCGCCCTTTGTCAGTAGCGAGGATTGCAACCTGTGATGCGGCGAGGGTGATTTGATTTCTTGACGGAATCACCGGCGTGTGTATCGTTATCGTGTGGCGCTTGATCTCAATGGCGAGAGAGCCTCAGTCTCAGGACATTCATACCGAAAAAGCCGGATGGCAATGTAGCCCCAAGCGCAAAAGCGCATGGGGATTGGTTGTTTTGGAGATGCAATTGGGCACGACACATGTTCCATTGGGGTTGATGTTTTCGCAAGAAGGCCCCTACGCCGCGGTTGGCAAAACGATGTTTCGTGGCGCGCAACTGGCGGTCAACGAGATTGCCGCCGATCCGGCCTATGGCTTCCGCTTCGCTGTGCAAATAGTCGAGCCTGGCGGCCGGAATGATGGATATGTGGCTAGCGCGCAAGCGTTGCTGGCGGTCCCTGGCCTGAGACATGTGGTAGGGTGCTACACATCCTCCAGCCGCAAAGAAGTGATCCCTGTGTTTGAAAAGCAGGACGCCGTGCTTTGGTATCCGTCGCATTACGAGGGCTTCGAGACGAGCGAGAACATTGTCTACACCGGCGCTGCGCCAAACCAGCACATCGTTCCGCTGACCCATTACATTCTCTCCGAAGGCGGGCGGCGGGCGTTCATGGTAGGGTCGAATTATATCTGGGCATGGGAAAACAATCGTATCATGCGCGAGATTTTGGGGCGCAACGGCGGACAGGTGTTGGGAGAACGCTATTTGCCGGTTGGCGAGGTTGACGTCGACGAGATCGTTGAACTGATCCTGCGGCATCGGCCGGATTTCATCTTTTCCACCCTGATCGCCGAGTCTGCCTACAGTTTCATCCGCTGCCTGCGCAGCAAGTGCATCGAGGCGGGTCTGGATCAGCCACGTGAGCTGCCGGTGCTCAGTTGCAGTCTGGCCGAGTTTGAACTGCCCCTGATCGGCGATGCCTGTGACGGTCATATCTCGTCCAGCGTATATTTCTCGTCAGTCAGGACTGAGGCCAACGGCAGGTTTCTCGCAGCTTGGGAACAGCGCTATCCGGGGGCTGGTCCGACATCGGCAGATGCCGAGGCCAGCTACATCGCAGTACATATGCTGGCCCTTGCCATAAAGCGTGCCGGCAGCGCCGACCCTGATGCTGTGTTAGCCGCCCTGAACAGTGTTTCATTCGACGCACCCCAAGGATTGGTGCAAATCGACCCCGATAACCGACACTGCTATTTGTGGCCGCGCATCGGGCGGTCGAGGGCCGACGGCACGTTCGAGATTTTGCATAGCGGCAACAAACTCGTCCGGCCCGATCCTTATCTGGTTTGGGAACCCTTGGCTCTCTCGTCCCTGAATGGGGAAAAGATGCTCCGGGTGGTGTCATGACGGGGTCGGTGCGGTCAAACTTTCGCGGCGCACGGGCATGGATTGCCCTGCCCGAAGATCAGAACCGTGACGTGCTGGTGCGCACGCTTGAACGGCTGGGACTTTGCGTCACGCTGCGCGACCCGGACGCCACCGATTTCGTCGCAGCGGCGCAGGATCTGGTTTTTGTCGATGCCGATCAGGATTTTATGGTGCTAGATTCAGACATTCCGCACATTGCCCTGATCGGGATGGAGGCACCCAGCCGTCTGGCGCGTGTGGTGCGCCACCGGGCCGCAGCGGTGCTGATGAAGCCGGTTCGCGCCACCGGTATCTTCACAGCGCTGTTTCTGGCCTTCAACGAACACGCCATCCGTCAGCGCGAGTTGATCGAACGGGAAAACCTGTCGCGCCGGGCAGAAGGCCGCCGGGTCGTGGTCAAAGCCATCCTGAAGATCATGAACGACAATGATGTTTCGGATGACGAAGCCTATCGCAAGATGCGCGTGGCCAGCATG
>JANNNF010000464.1:0-2671 GCA_031398405.1 Rhodobacterales bacterium
CAAAGGGAGGCAGGGTTCACAAGTAGCCTGCTTGTGAAAGGAGATCACCATGCTTCCACCACATCCCGAACCTCGCACAAAGCCGACCTTACCCTTAAAGGGACAGCCCGACGTGGGTCTATGCAGTCATCCGGGATGGAACAGCGACGTTCCAGTCGCCCACCTCTTGCAAGGTCCTCATGTCAGCGCTGGTTTTGCCACAGATGATGCAGGTCCTGGTAAAAAAATGCTTGATCAGCTTGCCGATTGGGGAAGGCCTTGCGACGAACGCATTGCCCAAGAAGGGGTCAGCAGATATGGGTTCACAACGACACTGGCAGTTTTCAAAACTGGGGTCCGAGCACAAACGGGGCAATGATCGTGACGGAGGTTGGGGCGAGCGGACATCGTGATATGCGTCTGGAACTTGGCAGTGTGTCGGGATATCTTTCTTCGCGCTGCACGCGGGATCTGCGATTGGTCGTCGCGATCGGGCTATCCGTCTGGATCGCTATTGCTGCTTTGCTGACGCTGATTGCCCGTGACGACTGGAACGATCTCGTGGCCAACGTGCATTCGATTGCAACGACGGTGTCTGGCCTGTTAGCCGAACAATCCGACCGAATTCTCGTAACTGCGGATCTGGTGCGAAAACAGGCCGAGCGCGTTGTTGGTTCCTCAGGTCCGCTCAACGTCGATCGTGCGGCCTATGATGATCTGCGAAGCCTGATCGACATCAGCCCGACGATTGCGTCGATCTGGGTTGGCGACGCGAAGGGTCAGGCGGTGTTGACCACGCGCGAATATCCCGCGCCCGATCTGAGCGCGGCAAGCCGGGAATATTACAAGACCGTTCGTGACGACCCCGATCGCCTGTATGTTGGAAATCTGCTGGTGAACCAGTACAAAGCAGAGGCGCTGCTGATCAACACCAGCCGGAGGCTATCGAACCCGGACGGGTCCATGCGCGGTTTCGTGCAGGTGTCGCTTGATCCCGCATCGATCCGCCGAACGTTCCAGCAAGTCGACCTCGGGTTGAACGCCTCGTTGTGGTGGGTCGGGCCGGATGGCCGTGCGCTGATCCGCGAGCCGGCAATCCCGGCGGATGAACTTGACAAACGAAAGCCGCTTGGGTCTCAAACCTGGCCCGAACATGGACCGGACGTGAGGGTGGACCGTGCTACGCAAGTTCAGATGCCAGTCATGGTCGTGTCGCAGTTTGATGGTGGCAGACGGCTCTACTTCTGGAGCGACGCGCCGCTTTACGGCAGCCGTATCATTGTAGGCGTGTCCTACGACGCTATGGTTGCACGCTGGACGGCGTCGATCTCTCGGACGGTCGCCTTCGGGGTGGCCATCGGACTTGCCAGCATGGTGATCCTGTCGCTGCTTTACCGCGCCCGGCAAAAGGGTCTGGCTTACGCGGCCACGCTTGAAAGCGCTGTCGAAACGCGAACACTCGAACTTGCCGAAAGCGAAGCGCGTTTGAAACTCGCGATCGAGACCGGGCAATTGGCTGTATGGGAAGTTGATGTCGAGACCGACACCATCATCGGATCGCCTGAGTTGAACAGGCTTTACGGACTCCCGGCAGACAGCACTCCGAATTTGGACGAGCTTCGGTCACGTTACGCGCCCGGAGAAGTCGAGCGGGTCAGAGAAGAGAGTTTGAAAAGAATTGCTCAAGGCAACACAGATCTGGAATCGGAGATTCGGCATATTTGGCCAGACGGAACAGAAAAATGGCTGTTGATGCGGGCCCAGGTTGGCCGCAATTCTAAAGATTCTGGGATGCGTGTCGTCGGTGTCGTCGCCGATATCACCCGAGTGAAGCAGCAGGAGGCCCGCCTTACGACTGTTGCAAGCGAATTGCGGCACCGATTGATGAATACAGTTACCGTCATCAGCGCTTTGGCGCGCCGATCCTGGCCGAAAGATTCTAGCGACGCGAGGGATGACTTTCTGACCCGGCTCCGCGCGATCGGCAAGGCAACCGATCTGATGTTTTCGGCAGGAAGCGACCCGGAGAGGGCAACTCTGAGGCATCTTTTGTCCGAAATCACCAGTCCTTATAGGTCGGCAGGCCACAATCCGTTCAGTTTCGAGGGGCCCGACGATGTCACCGTCACCAAACACATGCGTCCTCTCGCAATGGCATTCCACGAACTTTGCACCAATGCGTTGAAGTATGGTGCGCTGTCCGTAACCGAGGGAAAAGTGTCGGTGCGCTGGAGCTATCAGGCTGACAGCTCGCTGCAAATCGTCTGGCAGGAAATGCGCGGCCCTGTGGTCAGCGCGCCAGAGAGATCCGGTTTGGGGTCTTCGCTTCTAAAGGATTTGCTGTTCAGTAAACCCAATTCAGTTACGATTGACTATGATCCCGAAGGGGTGATTTGCACCATCATCATCGAGGACTCAAATACCTAGGATCAGGACCCATTGTTTTGGTTGAGGTGGCCTTGGCTGCATGATTCAAGCTCCCGAATTGATGGGGTTGACCATGTACAGATTGGGCAAGACTTGCTGGCAAGATGTGAGAGCGTAGTCGACGCCGTTGACACACCGCATCGTTGCGCTGCCTTCAACGATCCTCGACAATACCCAAGATAGGACGCGACCCCGCCGCCATCTTGCCTGATTTGGTGTCCAATAAGGATGGATGATCTTGCATATGGTGGCATGGGGACAACAA
>JANNNF010000542.1:0-4380 GCA_031398405.1 Rhodobacterales bacterium
CCCATGTCCTGAATGGAAATCACAGCGCCCGATGCCATCAACTCAAGACAAGCCTCCAGCAGGCGCTTTTCGGTAAACGGGTCGCCGACCTGCACGGTGGGGCGCTTTTCCTCGATGGTGTCGTCGAATTCGGCCGATGCCATGGTGGCGCCACCCACCCCGTCACGCCCCGTCTTGGCCCCAAGGTAGACCACCGGCATGCCGACACCGGAGGCCACTGAATAGAAAATCTTGTCGGAATCAGCGAGGCCAGCGGCAAAGGCGTTGACCAGACAGTTGCCATTGTAGGATTTGTGAAACCGCACTTCGCCGCCCACGGTTGGCACGCCAAAGGCGTTGCCATAGGACCCCACGCCCTCGACCACGCCTTTGACCAGATGCGCGGTTTTCGCATGCGACGGCACCCCGAACGACAGGCTGTTCATCGCGGCAATCGGGCGCGCGCCCATGGTGAACACATCCCGCAAGATGCCACCCACGCCAGTGGCAGCACCCTGATGCGGCTCGATATAGGATGGGTGGTTGTGGCTCTCCATCTTGAAGATCACGGCCTGCCCGTCGCCAATATCCACCACGCCCGCATTTTCGCCCGGCCCGCAGATCACCTGTGGCCCGGTTGTGGGCAGGGTGCGCAGCCATTTCTTTGATGACTTGTAGGAGCAATGCTCGTTCCACATCGCCGAGAAAATCCCAAGCTCGGTATAGCTCGGAACCCGCCCGATGATGTCCAAGAGGCGCTGGTATTCGTCAGGCTTCAACCCGTGCGAGGCCACCAGATCAGGGGTGATTTCGGGATCGGTCATCATATGCCTCCTGCGGTCCGCCAGTTGGCACGGGTCTTAGGCCAAGGCGCGGCCTGGGAAAAGCCAGAAACTTGGGAAAAGCCAGAATCTGGGAAAATGCCAGATATGGGCAGGGGCGGTCAAAACAAGGGCTGTCTTTGCCCGTCAAACCGCAATTTCCTGGTCTTGCGTTCTGGCCTGCAAAATATTTCGCAATTTTCTGGCAAGCCCTGTCGAAATCCGCAAATGCCCCGCGTCCTTGGGGTATCGAAACACTGAACCTCAAAAGGAACGCCTGATGATGTTTACTGTCACTCCGCTGTACGCCCTGCCGCTTGCGGTGATTTTCCTTGTGCTGTGGTTCCGCGTCAGCGGGGTCCGGTCGGCCACCGGCATCTCGTTCGGGGACGGCGGCAATGTCGACCTGTTGCGCCGGGTGCGCCAGCACGGCAATTTCTGCGAATGGACCTGCTTTGTGCTGATCCTGATGATCCTTGCTGAAGGTATGGGAACACCGGCGCTTTATCTGCACATCTCTGGCGCGCTGCTGCTGATCGGGCGGATTGCACATCCGTTCGGGCTGTCCGGCACTTCGGCGGCCCACCCGCTGCGTTATGTCGGGAACGGCACCAATATTCTGGCCACACTGAACGTAATGGTCTGCCTTGCTGTCAACATCCTTGGTCTTTGAAACCCTGAAACCCGGAGACATCCCATGCAATACATGCTGTTGATCTATAGCGACCCCGCCCGCGAACCCAGCTACGGCACCCCTGAATTTGAGGCGATGATGGGCGGCTATTTTGCTCTGAATGAGCAGATGAAGGCCGATGGCACCTTGGTGTCGGGCGAAGCACTGAAGGGGGTGGA
The DNA here is from genome assembly GCA_031398405.1 of Rhodobacterales bacterium. Classification (GTDB taxonomy): domain Bacteria; phylum Pseudomonadota; class Alphaproteobacteria; order Rhodobacterales; family Rhodobacteraceae; genus JANNNF01. The sequence continues at coordinate 1,653 of JANNNF010000542.1, forward strand.
AACCGCCACCTCGGTGCGCATCAAGGGTGGTGCGGTGGAAACCATGGACGGCCCGTTTGCTGAAACCCGAGAGCATTTGGGGGGGTATTATGTGGTCGATGTGCCCGATCTTGACAGCGCCCTGCGCTATGCCGCGATGGTTCCGTCTGCCAGCTTTGGCACCGTCGAAGTGCGGCCCCTGATGAATTACAACCCGGCCAGCGCATAAGGCCCGCAGATGACCCAAGCCGCCCCCCGCGATACTGTCGTGGCCCTCGCCCTGGCTGCGGTGCTGCGACAAGACAGGGGGCGGCTGATGGCGGCGCTGATCGCGCGGTTGCGCGATTTCCAACTGGCCGAGGACGCGCTGCAAGAGGCAAGCCTGTCTGCCCTGACCCATTGGGGCCGCACGGGGTTGCCGCAATCGCCACAAGGGTGGCTGCTGCGGGTGGCGCTGCGCAAGGCGATCGACCGGCTGCGCAGCGCCAGTCGCAGCGACCGTGCCGCAACCGAGCTTGCGAGGCTCGGGGTCAGCGAGGCGGATGAGACCGACCCCGACCTGATCCCGGACGAACGGCTCCGCCTGATCTTCACTTGTTGCCATCCGGCCCTCGATGCCAAATCCCGGGTGGCGCTGACCCTGCGCAGCGTGGCGGGGCTGACCACGCCGGAAATTGCGGCAGCCTTTCTGGACGAGGGGCCCACGATGGGCCAGCGGCTAAGCCGCGCGAAAGCCAAGATCGCCGCCGCCGGTATTCCCTTTGCGGTGCCGGAACCCGAGGATTGGGCAATCCGCCTGCAATCGGTCCTGACCGTGATCTACCTGATCTTTACCACCGGCTACACCAATGGCCCCGCGTCTGACCGCGACCTATGCGTCGAGGCGGTCTTTCTGGCCCGGCTGCTGGATCAGCTATGCCCTCGACAGTCCGAGATAGAGGGGCTCGTGGCCCTGCTGCTGATCACCCATGCCCGCCGGGCGGCGCGGGTAGGCCACTCAGGCAGCGTGGCGCTGGCCGATCAGGACCGCGCCTTGTGGGACCATGCGGCCATCGCTGAAGGTCTGGCGCTGCTGGATACCGCCATGCAGCGGCGCACGCCCGGCCCGTTTCAGATCAAGGCCGCGATTGCCGCCTGCCATGTTCAAGGCGCAGGCCCCGACTGGCGCCAGATTGCCATGCTTTATGACGCGCTGTTGCGGATGGAACCGACCCCAGTCGTGCATCTGAACCGCGCCGTCGCTTATGCCGAGGCGGTCAGCCCCGAGGCAGGCCTCGCAGCCCTGATGCCTCTCCGGGTTGAACTGGACAGTTTTCAGCCGTTTCAGGCAGCCCTTGCCGATCTGCTGGCCCGCACCGGGCGCACCGGCGAATCTCTTGCGGCGTACAGGCGGGCCATTGAACTGGCCTCCAACCCTGCGGACGCTGCATTCCTGGCCCTTAGACTGCAAAATCTGCACACATGACGAGCATTCAAAAAACAGTGGCTTGAAAACCAAAAAAAAGGCCGAGCTTTCGCTCGGCCAAGTCCAACAGGGAGGTATGAGGTAGATAAGAGAAGTCTCAATCATCCGCCTCAAGGTGGGAGATAGGGCCATGGCCCGAACCGTTCAAGCTTAAACAGGCTGCACATGCAGCATGTCTGCCATGCATCCCGCGCATGGCTGTTTAAAAATCACGCCAACTGCCCGCAAACGCAGCAAAATTCAAACCTGCTGACGCTTGCGGTACGTCATGATCTCATCAGTCACGAAGTCCCGGAACGCGCCCACCCGCTTGGAATGGCGCAACTCCTCGGGATAGGCCAGAAACACTGGCACTTCGGCGCTTTCGGTTTCAGGCAGCACACGGGTCAGATAGGGGAAATCCTCGGTGATATAGTCGGGCAAAACGCCGATCCCCAAGTGGTTCAGCACGCCCTGCAACACCCCAAAATAGTTGTTCACGGTCAGGGTGGACGGGATGTCATGGCTCATCAGTTCCGCCACCAGCAAGGCCCCCGCTGCCACCTGTGATGTGCCCGCGTGCTGGCAGATCAGCCGGTGCTGGGTGAAATCTTCCATCGTCATCGGGGTGCCGTGTTCGGCCAGATATTCGGGCGATGCATACAGACGCATCTTGATGTTCATCAACCGCTTGCGGATCAGGTCGGCCTGACTGGGTTCCTTCATACGGATCGCCACATCGGCCTCGCGCATCGGCAGGTCCAGCACGCGTTCCTCCAGCATCAGGTCGATCTTCAGGCTGGGGTATTTCTGGTACAGCTTGGCCAGACGCGGGGCCAGCCACATGGTGCCAAACCCGGTGGTGGTGGTCACACGCAATTCGCCAAACACCTCATCCTCGCTGTCGCGTATCCGGGCGGCGGTGGCGTCAAGGCGTTTGACCATGGCTTGGGTCGCATCAAACAGCAACTCGCCCTGTTCGGTCAGGATAAGCCCCCGCGCATGGCGGTGAAACAAAGTGACGCTCAGGGATTCTTCCAGCGCCCGGATCTGGCGGCTGACCGCAGATTGCGACAGATGCAGCACTTCCCCCGCATGGGTCAGGCTGCCCTTGTCGGCGACCGCATGAAAAATCCGTAGTTTATCCCAGTCCATCAGCCTATCCGTATTATCTGCGCGGAACGTACCACGACATAGGTCGGTACAGGAACTACACTTGCGCGCAAATGTCAGCATTGACGAAATATTCCCCCCAAAGGTGCGAATTGAGGCGAATCTGGCTGTCATTGCGCTGTTACAGGCTGT
>JANNNF010000512.1:0-23734 GCA_031398405.1 Rhodobacterales bacterium
AGCCGGTCAGGACATTCCGCGCAAGCGGGGCCCGGGGGTCACGCGGTCTGATCTGCTGGTGGTCAACAAGACCGACCTGGCACCTCACGTCGGAGTAGATGTGGCGCTGCTGGAGGCCGACACTCTGCGCGCACGAGGCACGCGACCCTATGTGATGGCGCGTCTGCGACAGGGGGTTGGGGTCGATGCCGTGGTCGCCTTCCTGCAACAGGCGGGCGGGTTGGAACTGGCATAGAAAAAGGCCCGGACGCGAACATCCGGGCCTTTGTTTTTTCCAGCACAAAACCTTACGGCGCGGGTGCTGGTGCCGCAGCATCGGCGGCTGGTGCCGCAGCGGGTGCCGCTGCTGCATCAGCGGCAGGGGGCGGCGCCAGCGAGGCAAGGTACGCCGCGACGTTTGCAGCGTCTTCCGGTTTCTTCAGCTTGTAAGACATTTTGCTTTTCGCCTTGTCATCCGGAATATGGGTCTTGAGGTACTTTGCCGGGTCCAGCACATATTCTGCAATTGCTTCCTCGGACCACACAAAACCAGTGGCACCAAGGGCGACAATTGAATCACCGTATTTGAACTCGGGGTAGCTGCCAGCGGTGCGGCCAATCACTCCGTAAAGGTTCGGCCCGGTCTTGCCCGCTTTGCCCGCCAGCACTTCGCCTGCTTCGTTCGCGACCACATGGCACGTCTGGCATTGGTTGAAGGTCTTGGCACCGGCTGCGGCGTCCCCTGCGGCAAACGCAGGGGCGGCGGTCAGCGACAACAACGCAAGGGTAGTGATGGATAACTTCATAGAAGGGTTCCTCCCGGATTTTAGTTAGACATAAAGGTGGAACAGGCCTTCATAAAAGCAAGCCTGCATTAGACAATTGTTTGTGTGTTACGCGACCGCATGGGCCAGCGCGCAATGCGACCACAGAGAACTGAGTGCCGCTACGAGATGGTCAATGTCGGCGTCCGAATGAAGTGGGCCAGGAGTGATGCGCAGGCGCTCCGTGCCCTTGGGGACCGTCGGATAGTTGATTGGCTGCACATAGATACCCCAGTCCCGCATCAGGATATCAGAAATCATCCGGCATTTTACCGGATCGCCAATCATGACCGGAATGATGTGGCTGGCGTTGTTCATATGTGGGATACCTGCCCGGTCCAGCCTTGCGCGCAGTTGTGCGACACGAGCCTTTTGCGCGTCCCGTTCGGATTGCGAGCCTTTCAGATGCCGGATTGACGCCGCCGCCGCTGCCGCAATCGCCGGGGGCAGGGCGGTAGTAAAGATGAACCCGCTTGAGAAACTGCGGACGAAATCGCACAGGGCCGTGGACCCGGTAATATAGCCGCCAACCACGCCAAAGGCTTTGCCAAGGGTACCCTCGATTAGGTCGATCCGGTGTGCCAGACCCAACTGTTCTGTCACGCCGCCGCCGCGCGGGCCGTACATGCCCACGGCGTGCACCTCGTCGATGTATGACAGCGCCCCGTGGGCCTCGCACACCTCGACAATCTCGCGGATCGGGGCCACGTCGCCGTCCATCGAATAGACAGATTCAAAGGCCACGATCTTGGGCCGGTCGCCCACAGCATGCAGCTTGCGGTCCAGATCGCGCCAATCGTTGTGGCGCCACAAAACCTTGTCGGCGCGGGAATGGCGAATGCCTTCGATCATGCTCGCGTGGTTCTTTTCATCTGACAGGATCACCGCATTGGGGATGCGCGCGCCCAAAGTGCCCAGTGCTGCCCAGTTCGAGACATAACCAGAGGTGAACAGCAGCGCCGCGTCCTTTCCATGCAGATCGGCGAGCTCGGATTCCAGCAGCAGATGATGATGGGTGTTGCCACCAATGTTGCGCGTCCCCCCGGCCCCGGTGCCGCAGGCCTGCACGGTTTCAATCATCGCGCCCACCACATCGGGGTGCTGGCCCATGCCAAGGTAGTCGTTGCTGCACCAGACCGTTACATCCTGCACTTCACCGTTGTGGTGACGGCCCGCCTGCGGAAACAAACCGCGGCGGCGTTCCAGATCGGCAAAGACGCGGTAATTGCCCTCTGATTTGAGGGCGTCGAGTTGGGCTGAGAAGTGGCTCTCGAAATCCATGGGCTTACTTTCTGACTGTAAGGATCTTGTCGGAGGGTTGTTTGGGCGCAGGCAACAGCCAGCGAAACAGTTTTTCATCCGGCAGCGGCAGGACCATGAACCAATGTTCCAGCAGCGCCAGCAAGGTCAGGGCTGACAGCAAGATATAGCCGACGAACATCCCGCCCGTGGCGTTTGTGGCCCGTTCCATCCAGCACCCGGCGGCAAAGGTCAGCAGGGTGACTGAAAACGGGAAAACCCAGTTCATCGCGGCATGGCGAAAGTGGCTGGCCAGATGGGACAGGGGTTTGGGTAGAAATTCGGTGTGAATACGCGGCACCCCGAAGAACAGGTTCAGCTTTGCTGAAATACGGGCAAAGAACAACACGCCAAAGGTCCACAGGCCAAACTGGTTCGGCTCACTCACCGACACCTTTGCAATCACGATGATCGCGGCGGCCAGCAACAACTCGTGCCACGCCACAGTGCCGAAGGCACACAAGAACCTGTCCCAGCCAGAGGTGCCAGGCGGCAGGGGGCGGGTATTCGGCCCGGTGATGATGCCGGACAGAAAGGCAAGCTCGATCCAGCCCCAGATCGCCAGCGACGACACGAAGGCCAGATACACGCCCTTGACCGAAGCATCATCCAGTGAGGAATGAAGCCCGGCAAACCCGCCGATTAAAAGGGGCAACCCCAGCAACACAGACATGGAATGCGCGGTTGCAGTGCCATTGTCGGCGGTCTTTACCCGCCACAGGATCGCCCCAGTGGAAAACCACCAGATGAACAATGCGGAAAGCGAGATGATCCAAGGATTGGTCATGCGCGGCACTTTCCTGAGAAAGCGCCGCGCCAGTCGATGGGACGCGCCCATCCCATCGACTGATCCGCTGCCATAACAGCGGTATGGGGGTTAGGGGTCAATACGTCGGCTCCAGCCGCACAGAGGCTGGCAGGGTGTGACGCTTGGCCGGAATGGTATAAAGGGCGGCAAAGGTCAGCGCAGCCTTGGCCCCGGCAACCCAGCCTTTCAGCTTGCCTGCAACACCGCCCTGCCGTTTGGCCGCATCCATTGCGATGAAGGCGCGGTTGATGCGCTGCAGGTTGGGCAGCCAACGCGGGTGGTCGATATCCAGCTCGATCGGGAAAATCTGCCGGGTGATTTCGGATGTCTTGCGAAACACCTCTTGATCGTACCAGCCGATGTCGACACCAAGCGCCTTGTGAAACTCGGGCCGCTGATGGTCACGCACCCACATCGTGAAATAAACCGCCGTCAAAAAGAACTTGATCCACAGTTTGTTGGCGAAGCTTTCGGTCAGCCTGGGGTCGGTTTTCATCAGCAGCGCGAAAGCCTCGCCATGGCTGAACTCGTCATTGCACCATTCGCGGAACCACTTGAAAATCGGGTGAAAGCGGTATTCTGGGTTGGCCTCCAGATGCCGGAAGATGGTGATATAGCGGGCGTAGCCGATCTTCTCGCTAAGGTAGGTTGCGTAGTAGATGAACTTGGGCCGGAAGTAGGTGTACTTCTTGGCCTTCGTCAGGAACCCAAGGTTCACGGCCACCCCCGCCTCGCGCAGCGCATCGTTGATGAAGCCTGCGTGGCGGGCCTCGTCGCGGGCCATATAGTTGAAAAGCTCGCAAATGTCGGGGTTGTTGCCGCGGCGTTTCATCTCTTTGTATAGCACACAGCCGGAAAACTCGGCGGTGCAACTGCTGACCAGAAAGTCGATGAACTCGCGCTTCAGCTTTGGCTCCATCCCCTCCCAATCCGCGTCCCATTCGGCGTTTTTCTTGAAATGCCCCTTGTTGGGGTCCGATTTCATCTGCGCAATCAACTTGTCCCACTCGGCACGCACCGGTGTGACGTCGATGCGGTCCATCGCGTCAAAGTCGGTGGTGTAAAAGCGCGGGTTCAGCAGGGTGGTTTCGGTCGCCATCGCGGTGGTGTCCTGCACCTGTTCGGCGGCGAGGGCGGCGTATTCGGCCTCTAGGCCTTTCGGGGTCGCATTCATAGCGTCACCTCATCTGAGAATGAGAACTCGCAGAGTTCCATAAAGTCGAAATCGCCGGTCAGGCGGGTCCATTGCCGTTCCAGCCAACTGGCGCGGGTGATGGTGGCGGTGCGGTCTTCGATCACGACCTCACCATAGGCGGCCAGTACGGGTGTGCCATGCACCAGCACCTCGTCGCCGGGGCCGATCACGGCACCATTGTTGAAACGGACATGGGCGTGCAGCGATTCAAACCGGTGGCTGACTTCGACCGTGCAGGGCACGCGTTCAGTTGTTTTGGTAAAAAGGGGCATTTTAGTTGGTCCCGATCTTGCCCAGCAGCGCCTCAAACGCCGCTTTGTTATCCCCGCCGAAAGCATAAAGCTCGGCGGACCATCCGGTTTCGGGGTCTTCAACAACAAGGCGGCCGTTGGCATATTCGACGATCCGCACAGGTTTGGTCTGATCGACGCCATGCTGGCGCCGTTCGGTAAACACGCCCGACTGGATCACGGTGACAAAGCCGCCATGTGGCAGGTCCAGCAGCAAAGAGCCATCCACATCGCGAACCTTGACGGCTTGGGCCGACAACCCTTCCAGCACGATAAACCGTTCGCGTATCATGGTTGATGGCGCAGGCACCCCAACATGCGGCCGATCAGCCACGACCGAGGCCGTAACAATCGCCAGCGTTGTCATCGCCAACGCAAACATCGCCAGCAACAGAGCCTTGGGGATCATCTCGGGGTTCTGGCTGCGCAAAGCAGGCTTGCGGGTATTGATATCCATCTGTGTCATGCTGCCCCCCTATTCCGCTGCAACGGCGTGCATTGGTGCACGCGCAATCACCGGCTGGGCAAGGCGGGTTTTGGCCGCTTGCGCCAGCAGAGCCGCCACAGTTGCCGCATTTGGAATGCAGCGCAGAGCAGGCTGGGTCTTGCTGAAATGCCACGGGCGGATGTGCGGCCATGCAATCAGCGCGGAAATCCGCGTCTCACCGGTGGTCAGCAGGGCAATCGTGCCGGTGCCGTCACGGCGTTTGTCCAGACTGGCGGACCCTAGTTGCGCGAAGGGCAGGTTGAACGTGACCGACAGCGCGGCCCCGATCCGCATCACGACGCGGGCAGAAGTAATGGTATACAGGCTGGCGCGGGCTTGGGCGAAGGCAAGCAGAAAAACCACGCCAAGGCCAAGGGCTGCAAGCCCGATATAGGGAATACCCATGGCAAGCGCCAATCCCACCCCGCCATCGGCAAAGGCCGTTCCGGCCCGCCACGCGATGATCAAGGCAAAATACCCGGCAATCCAATGCAAGCCGTAGGCATCGCGGGCAAGCGCATAGGCGGCAGGGCGACCCTGCCAAAGAATGTCTTCACCAACCGGGGGCCGTTCTGGCAGGCCCGGAATGGGTTCAAAGGCGAAATCGTCATGGTCCGTCATGGCAGACCCTCCGTTCGTTTCAGGGTGAGAGGTGGGGGATTTGCGCAGCCCGGGCACAGGCCGCGCAAACCCGAAGTGCTATTTGCCGCGCTTGCGTTTTTCGGAGTCATACATCCAGCCACCCGCGACATAGCCGGAAATTTTATCCTCTTCGAGCTTGGTCACTTCGTCCGGTTTCTTGATCTGCGGAATGCCGGCAAAACGATCAGACGCCAACGCGCTGATCTTGACGCGGTCATCCCAGATCTTTGCCAGCGTCATCGGCACCAACCGGGTGCCACCAGAGTTTAGGTCGATTTCCAGATAGCGCACCAGTTGTTCGGGCGCGTCAATCCACAGGTCGGACACGCGGCCCACAACCTCCAGATCGGCGCCTTGAACGGGCAAGCCGCGCGGGTCGCGCCCAGCTGCGATCACAAACCCATCGGACCGCGCCATTGGCACGATCTTGTTGTGGCCGTGGCCATCCAGTTCAGCCTCATCCCGGCGCGGGGCCCAGGACGCGGGGCCAACGCCGTCCGCCATCGCATCCCCGGTCGGCGCGAGGGGGAAACCTTCCGACACGGCAGTACGCGCAAGCGCCAGGTCCCGGGCTTCACGCTTCATGTCTGGCACGGTGATATCACCCCGGCCATGCGGCAGTTTGAAGGTCTTGGGTTTGGGCAGCCCGAACGGCCCCTGATTGGGGGCAGGGTTGCCATCCTCGGTTTCCAGCGGATAGCCTTCGCGCATGTTTTCGGTCTGCAGATAGTAGACCAGCAGGGCAAAAAAGCCCCAGAACAGCCAGATGGCAAGGCTGGCCAGATCGAAATTGCCAAAGAAAGTTACACCAACCATGGGGTGGTCCTCCAAGTGTTCAGGTCGGGAATTCGACAAGGCCAAGCGGGGCCGTGTCAGCGTTCCGGGGTTGCACGATGCCGACCCGGACCAGTGGCCCGACGGCGATAAGGGTTGCAAACAACAACCCGATCTCAAGGTGGTAAACGAAAGTATAGCCAAATGACGGAGTGTTCAGGGCGGTGCCAAGATGGCCGGACGTGGCCAGATGGCCCGCCACATCACGCAGCGTGCCGCCGACAAAGATCGACAGACCCGCCGCCGTGGCTTGTGCCGCACCCCAGGCCCCAAGCGCGAGGCCGGCCCCCGCTTTGCCACCCGTGGGCATGGTCATTGCCTTATGCAGGGTCGATACCGCAAACAGCCCGGCCCCAAAGCCGATGCCGCCAGCGCCCGCAAAAAATATCACCGTGCTGTCCAACGGTGCTGCAAAGATGATGCCGGAAAACGCCGCAATCCCCGCCAGAATACCGCGGGCCGCCATTCGCATCGGGTCAATCCCGCGTGTCAGCCAGCGCCCCGCCAGCACGAACCCGACCAGCGCGCCCGAGGCATACATCGCTGTCAGCAAGGTGGTCTGGCTGACGGAAAGATCAAGGATTTCGCCGCCATAAGGCTCTAGCAGCACGTCTTGCATGTTGAAGGCCAGGGTGCCCAGAACCACTACCGCCAACAACCGGCCCGCCGTGCCGCCTGCCATCAGGTCGCGCCATGCGTCGCTGAACCTGGGCCTGGGTTCATCGCGTTCGGCCTTGGTCATCGGGGCCACTTTTTCCTGCTTCCACAAGGCGATGATGTTCAAAACCATGGTCGCGGCCCCACAGCCTTGCACAACCCGGACCAGCGTGATCGGGTCGTAATCACGCAGCAACCATCCCACGATCAGCGAGGACAGGCCCATGCCGACCAAAAACATCACATAAAGCAGCGCCACAACGCGGGGTCGTGTCTCATCGCTTGCGCGGTCAGCGGCCAGTGCCAGACCAGCGGTCTGCGTCATGTGCAGGCCAAGGCCGGTCATCAGAAACGCCAGCGCCGCCAGTACCTCGCCCGCCCATGCCGGCCCGTGGATCTGGTCGCCTGACAGCACGATCAATGCAAAGGGCATCACCGCGAGGCCGCCCATCTGCCACAGGCTGCCGAACCACAGATAAGGGATCCGCTTCCAGCCAATGGCAGACCGATGGGAATCGGACCGGTGCCCCAACAGCGCTCTGAACGGTGCCACCAACACCGGAATGGCAACCATCAGCGCCACCACCATGGCGGGCACCGACAGTTCCACGATCATCACCCGGTTCAACGTGCCCAGCAAAAGCACTGTCGCCATGCCGACTGACACCTGAAACAGTGATAACCGCAGCAGTTGCCACATCGGCAGCCCTTCGGACGCCGCATCGGCAAAAGGCATCCAACTGGTGGGCAGGGCTTTCAGATGTTTCTTGCGCAGGATCATGGCCGCATTTCCAGACAATCCGAGATGTAGAACGACGCATTGACTCGCTCGATATGGGTCAGGTGAGGGATCACCCGCGCCATCGCCGCATAGGCCTGCGGCACCATCACGGGGGACCGGTCGCGCTTGGGGAACAGTTTTCCAGCGGTAAACATCGCCATCAGCAAAGGCGTGCGCGGGGCCACGGTAAACACGATGGCCTGTGCGGTGCGATTGCCAAGCCGGTTCAAAGCGGCTGCAATATCAACAGTCTGGTAGTAAATCAGGCTGTCCATCGCCAGAACATAGTCAAACTGGCCAAGGCTGGCATCGGTCATATCGCCTGCGGCAAAGGTCACTTGGGGGCGCAGAGTTTCGGCCAGGCGGTTCTCCGCAATACCGACAAGTTGCGGTGAGATGTCCACCGCCACCACATCCGCGCCACGCACCGCCAATTCCGCCGTCATCGCCCCGGTGCCGCAGCCGGCATCCAGCACGCGTGCGCCGCGCAGATCGTCAGGCAACCGCGCCAGCATGGTTGCGCGCATCCGGTCACGACCCGCCCGCACTGTCTGGCGGATGCGGGAAACCGGCGCGTCAGAGGTCAGCCTTGCCCACACGCCGGTGGCGGTGCGGTCAAAGTAATCCTCAACCCGGGTCAATGTGGTGGAATAGTCAGCCATGTTCAATCAAACCCAAGCAGTTCAAAAATCTCGCGGTCGGGCAGCGGGTCGGGCGTGGTGCCGGGGGTCAGAACTGAACGCCACAGGGTATCGGCCAGCTTCATGTATTCGGCCCGCGCCATCACCACGTCTTCGGCATCGTCCATCTCGAACAGGGTCTTCTTCTTCAGGCGCGAACGGCGGATGGCATCAATATCCGGCATATGTGCCAGACGGTTGAATCCGACACGGGCGCAGTAGCGGTCCACTTCATCTGTCTCTCGCGACCGGTTCGCAACGCAACCCGCAAGCTGCACCTTGTAATTGCCGGATTTGGCCTGCACGGCGGCGATGATGCGGTTCATCGCATAGATGCTGTCAAAGTCATTGGCAGTCACGATCACGGCGCGGTCGGCGTGCTGCAAGGGGGCCGCAAAGCCACCGCAGACCACATCGCCCAGCACGTCAAAAATCACCACATCGGTGTCTTCCAGCAAGTGATGCTGCTTCAGCAGTTTCACCGTCTGCCCTACCACATATCCGCCACAACCTGTGCCAGCGGGGGGACCGCCCGCCTCGACACATTTCACGCCGTTAAAGCCAGTGGCGACGTAATCTTCGGGGCGCAGTTCCTCGGCGTGGAAATCGACCGATTTCAAAATGTCGATCACGGTTTCCTGCAAACGACCGGTCAAGGTAAAGGTGCTGTCATGTTTCGGGTCACAGCCGATCTGCAACACACGCTTGCCCATCATCGAAAACGCCGCCGACAGGTTAGAACTGGTTGTCGATTTGCCGATCCCGCCCTTGCCATAGACCGAAAACACCTTGGCCCCCTCAATCTTGACGGATTGGTCTTGATGCACTTGCACCGAGCCATCACCGTCGAGCCCCATCAGGTTAGGAATTTCATCACGCGGGCTCATTGGCGTTGCCTTTCATTTTGGTAAAAATATCCCGGGGGGTGTGGGGGGCTGGTCCCCCACTTCCACGGGCAACAGGGGTCTTGTCAGTTGTCATTCTGCCGCGATCCCTTCCAGCCGGTCTTCCAGTTCATCGGCCGCGTTTTGCAGCGCAGCAAGAGTGGCGGCGTCAGGCTGCCAGTAGTTGCGATCTGATGCCTCCAGCAGACGGGTCGCCATCCGGCTTGACGCTTCGGGGTTCAGGGCGGCCAGCCGGCGGCGCATGGCCTCATCCAGCACAAAGGTTTCCGACAGGCGCTGATAGACCCACGGGTCTACCTGCGCCGTGGTCGCAGACCAGCCAAGCGTATTGGTCACGTGCGCCTCAATCTGGCGCACGCCTTCGGCACCGTGGCGCAAAAGCCCTTCGTAGAACTTGGGGTTGAGGCTGCGTGACCGGGTCTCCAGTGCGATCTGGTCGCGCAAGCTGCGGACCTGGCCCGCGCCGCGCGTCTGATCTCCGATGTACACCGGTGTTTCTACCCCGCCCCGCGCGCGTTTCACCGCGCGGGCAATTCCACCAAGCGTGTCAAAATAGTGATCCACAGAGGTGACGCCCAGTTCCACCGACTCGAGGTTCTGGTAGGCCAGATCGACATCTTTCAACGCCTTTTGCAGCAGCTTGCCGTTTTGCACGGGCTTGCCATTGCGGCTATAGGCAAAGGATTTGCGGCTCTCATAGGCATCGGCCAATTCATCCTCATCGCCAAAGGCCGACGACCCGACCAGCACGTTGACGTTGGACCCGTAGGCCCCTTCGGCGTTGGAAAACACCCGCAGGGACGCTACTTCCATATCCACCCCCATCTCCTCGGCGTAGGCCAAGGCATGGGCGCGGATGAAGTTTTGCGACAAAGGCTCATCCGCCGTAGCGGCTTTCCAGGCGGCCTCAGCCAGCATCCGGGTTTGCAGCGGCAGCAGGTCGCGGAAGATGCCCGACAGAGTCATCACCACGTCAATCCTTGGGCGGCCCAGTTGGCCAAGCGGAATGAGGTCCGCCCCGCACAGCCGCCCGTAATGGTCAAACCGGGGCGTCGCCCCCATCAGCGCCAGAGCCTGGGCAATCGGCCCGCCGTCGGATTTGATGTTGTCAGACCCCCACAACACCAACGCCACCGAACGCGGCAGACGGGGGTGCGTGTCCAGCAACCGTTGCGCCTGTGCTGCCCCATCGCGCAGTGCAAAAGCGGTCGGCATGCGGAAGGGATCAAACGCATGGATATTGCGGCCTGTCGGCAAAATCTCAGGCGACCGGATCAGATCACCGCCCGGAACCGGGCTGATGAAGTGGCCGCCAAGCGCCCGCAGGATGCCGTCAATCTCGGGGTCTTGCTGCAGCAACAGATCAGCGCGGGCGCGGGCAATCTTGTCCTCTGGCATCAGCGCGATCATCTGGGCGCGGGCGTCAGCGGTCATTTTCCGGCCGACCACATGAAGGCCATCCGTGATCAGCGCGCCTTCGGTTTCCAGCAGCTTGACCCAAAGCTGATCCAGCGCGACGCCGCCCATATCGACGGCCTTTGCCTGCTCGGCGATCAATGCTGACAGATCGCCCCGCTCGACCGCCTGAGCGTCTAGCGCGCGGAAGCGGGTCAGGCTGTCTTTGAGGTCAATCAACCCCTTGTAAAGGCCGGATTGCGACAAAGGCGGCGTCAGGTGGGTAATCGTGATCGCCCCTGAGCGGCGCTTGGCAAGGCTGGCCTCGGATGGGTTGTTCGCGGCGTAAAGGTAGATATTCGGCATCTCGCCGATCAGGCGGTCCGGCCAGTCGCGCGCACCAAGGCCGGCCTGCTTGCCGGGCATGAATTCCAGCGCGCCATGCATGCCGAAATGCAGAACGACATCGGTGTTATAGCTGTTGCGCAGCCAAAGGTAGAACTGCACGAAGGCGTGCGTCGGGGCAAAGCCGCGCTCGAACAAAAGGCGCATCGGATCGCCTTCATAGCCGAAGGTGGGCTGCAACCCGATGAACACGTTACCAAGGTCTGCGCCCAACACGAACACACTGCGCCCGTCCGACTGGATGCGCCCGGGGGCAGGCCCCCAAACCGCCTCGATCGCACTGAGCAGCGGGGTGTTGCGCACGATCGTGGCGGCATCGACCATCGCTGCTACATTGGCGGGCTGGCCATAAGCCTTCGAATTCCCACCCAAAACCACCTCGCGAAGGTCAGCCACCGAGGCCGGTACCTCCAGCGTATAGCCGTCAGCCTTCATCGCGTTCAACGTGTTGAACAAGCTTTCAAAGACCGACATATAGGCTGCCGTTCCCGCCGCACCGGCGTTCGGCGGAAAGCCGAACAGCACGATGGACACCTTCTTGTCGGCATTTGCCTTACGGCGCAGCAGGCTCATCCGCAGAGTCTTTTCAACCAGCGAAGTGATCCGCTCATGGCAGGGCGACATCGCACGGCAATCGGAAGACGCCTGCTTGCACATGTGCGGACAGCCGGTGCATCCCTCTGCGCCCAGCCTGCCGGCAAAGAGCGTCGGCATTGTTGCGCCGTCAATCTCGGGCAACGCAATCAGCATGGTGGTCTCGACCGGGCCTAGGCCTTGCAGATTGTCGGCCCATTGCCCGAGCGTCTGAAATTCCAGCGGGTGGGCTGCAATATAGGGTACGTCCAGCGCCGCCAGCGCTGCCACGGCGGCGGGGCTGTCGTTATAGGCCGGCCCACCGACAAGCGAGAACCCGGACAGCGACACCATCGCGTCGATCTTGCCCATGAAGAAGGCGTCAATCGCCGGGCGGCCGTCTAGGCCACCGGCAAACGCTGGGATGACGGCGACACCGCGTGCCTCGAATGCAGCAATCACGGCATCATAATGCGCGGTATCGCCAGCAAGGATGTATGAGCGCAGCATCAGCAGACCAACAGTCGCCCTCGTGTCTGCCGGGCGCGGCAGCTTGGTTGCGTCGGTGGTCATGCGGTTCGGCAGGCTTGGGTGATAGACGCCCACTTCCGGGTAGTCGATCGGGGCTGCGGCCTTGACCGCCTGCCATTTGCGGTCAGCAGAATAGCGCGACACCAGAAACCGGATCATCGCCTCAAGATTGTCATCCGATCCGCTCAGCCAGTATTGCATCGAAAGGAACCAAGCGCGCAGATCCTGTGCCTTGCCCGGCAGAAAACGCAGGATTTTCGGCAAGCGGCGCAGCATCGCCATCTGACTTTGCCCGGACCCCGATTTTTCCTTCGACGGCTTCAGTTTCTTCAGCAACGCCATTGCACCGCTGGCAGGCTTTGCCATATCCAGATCGCCCATTTTCGTCAGCTTGACGATGGCGGGGTCTGCAATCACGCCCACAAAGGCATCCAGATTGTCGCGCACGGCCATAAGCGAGGGCAGGATGGCGGTGATGTGTTCTTCGATGAACAAAAGATTGGCGACGACAATATTGGCATCCGCAATCGCAGCTTTTGCACGGGCCAAAGCGGCGGGGTTTTCAGCCCATTCCGCGGCGGCGTGGATCGAAATCTCTATCCCCGGAAAATCAGCAGCCAAGCGGGGGGCCACACGGGCCATCGGCCCTGCAGCATGGGCATCCAGCGTGATGACCACAAAACGGTAGCCTGTTTTTGCCTCAACGGAAGGGAACTGCTCATCGCGCATAGTGTGCCTTTGCCTCATACAGCGTTTCCACCGAAATTGCAGCTATCCCCTTGGAGGCGGCATAGTTTTCGGTATTGCGCTTGGCCTTCCCGCGCACAAAGAACGGGATTTTTTTCAGTTCTTTTTCTGCATCGGCAAGCCAGTGGGTTTCGGTAAGCACGGCCACATCCGCATCTGTCATCTGCTGTGAAATATCCCCACCAGAGGCTTCCACAGGTTCAACCACGACCCGGTCAACCGCTTTGCCGCCGTGATGGCTGGCCCCTGCGTCATCGTGAAACTCAAAATCCTCGCGGAACATGGTCAGAAGGTGTTCCTCGAGACCCATCACCAGCGGATGGATCCAGGTGTCGAAAATCACATTCGCGCCTTCGAACCCCATCTGCGGGCTGTAGCGCGCGGGAAAGTCTTGCACATGCACCGGGCTGGAAATTACAGCGCACGGAATACCCAGACGCTTGCCGATGTGACGCTCCATTTGCGTCCCGAGGATCAGTTCGGGGGCAAGGCGGGCGATCTCGGCCTCGACCTCCAGATAGTCATCGGTGATCAGCGCTTCCAGATCATAGGCTTTGGCGGCAGCGCGCATTGGGCGGGCATATTCGCGGTTGAAACAGCCCATTCCGACCACCTCGAACCCGATCTCGGTCGCGGCAATGCGGGCGGCGGCGATGACATGGGTGGCGTCGCCATAAATGAACACGCGCTTGCCAGTCAGATAGGTGCTGTCGACCGAAGCCGACCACCACGGCAGACGCAGGCCAGCTTCATCCACTTTCGCAGAAACTCCTGTCAGACCACTGATTTCATGCAGGAAGTCGCGCGTCGCACCAACACCGATCGGCACCACTTTCGTATAAGGCTGGCCCAGTTTCTGTTCCAGATATCGCGCAGCGGACTCGCCGGTTTCGGGGTACAGCAGCACGTTGAAATGCGCCGCCCCCATTCGTGCGATGTCTGCAGGTGAAGATCCCATCGGCGCGCAGACGTTGACTGCAATGCCCATCAGCGCCAACAACCGCGTGACTTCGGTCACATCGTCGCGGTGCCGAAAGCCAAGTCCGGTGGCCCCCAGAAGATTGCAGGTGATGCGTTCTGTCCGTGCCACTGGCTTGGCAAGGGCGCGGACGATTTGCAGGAACGTCTCATCCGCGCCGAAGTTTTCCTTGCGTTGATAGCTGGGCAAATCGAGGCCAATCACCGGGATCGGCAGGCCCAGAGCCTCGGCCAGCCCTGCCGGATCATCCTGGATCAGCTCGGCGGTGCAAGAGGCCCCCACGATCATCGCCTGCGGTTTGAACCGGGCATAGGCGTCGCGGGCGGCATCCTTGAACAGATTGGCCGTATCGCCGCCCAGATCGCGGGCCTGAAAGGTGGTGTAGGTTACTGGCGGGCGATGATTGCGCCGTTCGATCATGGTGAACAAAAGGTCAGCGTAGGTGTCACCCTGCGGAGCGTGCAACACATAGTGCAGGCCCTTCATGCCGGTTGCGACACGCATCGCCCCCACATGCGGCGGGCCTTCATAGGTCCAAAGCGTCAATTTCATTCTGCGGCCTCCTTCCGCAGGATCGCGCGGCGGCGCAGCGGACGAGAGAAGAGGCCTGCAAGGTCTCCCGCCTGTTCGTAAAAGTGGACCGGCGTAAAAACCAGCTCGATCGCCCATTTGGTGGACAGGCCTTCGGCCTCCAGCGGGTTGGCAAGGCCAAGGCCGCAGATGGTCAGATCAGGCCGGGCGGCGCGGGCACGGTCAAGCTGCAGGTCCACGTCCTGTCCTTCGGAAATCACTGGGCCGGCGGGCAGCAGGTCCAGGTCAGGCCCCATGATGCCGGTGTGCAGAAACGGCGTGCCGACCTCAATCGCCGTCATGCCACATTCGCGGGTCAGAAACCGGGCGAGCGGAATTTCAAGCTGGCTGTCGGGGAAGAAGAACACCGACTTGCCGCGCAGCGTTTGGGCATGGGCGGCAACCGCCTTGATCGCACGGGCGCGGGGGGCGGCGGTGACCTGATCGAACAGGTCGGGCGAGACGCCAAATTCATCAGCAATCGCGCGAAGCCAGGCGGTGGTGCCTTCTTCGCCAAACGGGAAAGGGGCGAGCAAGTGGCGCGCTCCGCGCCGGGTCAGGGCGGCGTGAGTGTCACCAAGAAAGGGCTGTACCAGCGCAAAGACAGTGTTGGTGCCGACAGCCGGCAGGTCAGCAGACCGGCGGGCCGGCAGCATCCGCACCGGGCCAACGCCCATGGCGGCAAGCAGCGACAGGGCCTGATCTTCCACTACATCGGGCAGCGCGCCAACCAGTAGCAACTCGCGCGCGGTCGTCTGCGGCAGGGTGGGGAC
This sequence comes from Rhodobacterales bacterium, assembly GCA_031398405.1. Lineage (GTDB taxonomy): Bacteria > Pseudomonadota > Alphaproteobacteria > Rhodobacterales > Rhodobacteraceae > JANNNF01. Next base: position 15,355 of record JANNNF010000512.1, read on the forward strand.
CATGGCCGCAAGGCAGGCATCCTCGCCTTGGGTGAAGGTGGTCTCAATCCCGGAACCGGAGTAGTTATAGACCCGCACATGGGGTGCGTGCATGCCGGAAAGACGTTCCGCGGCTCGGGCGAGGTCCAGCTTGATCACCTCGGATGGGCACGACCCGACAAGGAACAACTGCTTGATGTCTGGTCGCCGGGCCAGCAGGCGGGCAACCTCGCGGTCCAGTTCGGTGTTGGCATCAGCTAGGCCCGCCAGATCTTTTTCCTCAAGAATCGCGGTGCCAAAACGGGGTTCTGCAAAGATCATCACACCTGCTGCCGCTTGCAGCAGATGCGCGCAGGTGCGGCTACCCACCACCAAAAAGAATGCGTCCTGCATCTTGCGATGCAGCCAGATTATTCCGGTCAGTCCGCAGAACACCTCACGCTGGCCGCGTTGCTTCAAAACCGGTGTGTCGCGGCAGCCGCGTGTGGCCAGGTTTGGTGTCGGCAGATCGAGGCTCATACAGCGGCCTCCAGATCAGCGCGGGCCATATCGAGGCGCGCAAGCCGCAGTTTCCAGATGAACTGGCCTGCGTTGATGACGTAGGTGGCATAGGCGGCAAGAGCCACCAGCATCAGCCCCGTGGGCGTCAGCGCGCCAGTCCACAGCGCCCAAAGATACAGCGTGTGCAAGGCGATGACCGCAAAGCTGAACACGTCTTCCCAAAAGAAGGCAGGGGCAAAAAGGTATTGGCCGAACACAACCTTTTCCCAGATCGCTCCCGTCACCATGATCAGATAAAGCAGCCCGGTTTTGACAAGGATTGATCCTGTGGCAGCGATATAGCCTTCGCCGGTTGCCAGAAACCGCAGCACCAGAACCAGCGATACCGCAAAGGCCAGAAACTGCACCGGGGCCAGCACCCCTTGCACCAGCGTCCAGCGCGACCCATCACGCCGAGCCCGCTGCTCGGGCGTGTAAAGCAGCTTGGTCGCAGGGGTGGTCTGGCGCGTCGTCATGAACCGGGGTGCCCCTTGGATTGGCGATTTCGATGAGTCTAGGGTAGCTATGCAGAGGCAGGTGTCAATCAAAAGTTACACATTTTGTGTCCAGTTTATTTATATACTCTCACGAACTGGAGCGCAGTTGAGGCCCAAAAATGGACTTATCTATTTGTAAATAATAATGATTGTGAAATATCTGTGGGTGTGCGCGCTAAAAAAGTGTCAATTTTCTTTGACATTATCTGAGTTGCGGCTGACACTCGCGCAACAAGAGGGCTGGTGCGCTTGCGCAGCAGAGCCGAGTCGGCCAAGGCGCTGCTTGTCGCGCTTCCAGCATCGGGAGGTCTGAATGTTCGTAAGCCGCACCAGCGGGGCAGTGCAGGGGGCCAACAAGTCGGCCGAGTCTGAGCGTTTTCATTTTCCCCATGGTGACGTGTCGACCTTTGGCGGCGCAACATTCAAGGACCCGGCAGTCAGTCTGGTGGACGTCTCTGTGCCGCCTGTTGCGGTGTCCCGTTTGGCGGTTGACGTGATGGCGCGACTTTCGGCGCGTGATGGCCGCGCAGACGTGGACATGATCCCGCATGATGGGTTTGTGGAAAAGCTAAGGGCCTGCGCGCGCGGGGTAGAGCGTTTGTCTTATGACGCACTGAAACCCGAGATGCGGCGGGTGCGGATTAGCGCGGCAGGTTTGGCGGATGTCTATATCCCGCACGTCGCCCGTCTTTTGGGGCGGGAGTGGGAGGAAGACAGCCTTTCCTTTGCCCAAGTGACGATGGGTGTCGCCCGGCTTCAGATGCTGTTGCGCGAAGTGAGCGCAGAGTGGAGCGCGGATGAGTGTCAGTTGCTGACCAGCCGTGCGCAGCCGGGCCTTGGGGGCGGGGCGCGTGCAGTGGCGGCACGGGTCGGCCACTATCCGCGCGACACGGCCGTTCTGGTGTTGGTGCCAGGGGATGAACAGCACACCCTGGGCCCGATGGTGTTGACGAGCCAACTGCGCCGCATGGGCATCTCGGTCTGCCTGCGGTTGCAACCCTCTTCTGCGGCCCTCACGGCATTGTTGCGCAAAGGCCGCTTTGAATGTGCTATTGTGTCAGTCGGCGGTGAAGGTAAGCTTGAAGCCGCCCAAAATATGATAAACTTGTTGAAATCATTGACGCGTGGCCAGTTGCGGGTTGCAGTCGGTGGTGCTGCGGTGGAAAAGATTAAAACTCTTGGTGTTTTTGCCGGAGCTGACGTTGTGACAAATGATCTTGAGGCAGCCCTGCGGATCCTTGGGGTCGCAAGGATGACATTGTGCGCAGATGAGCGCGTTTAACATACTGCCAATCCCGGTTGGGGTGGTGGCAAGAAGTGCGGTAAACCCGTGACAACTGATGGACGGCATCTTTTGAATACTGGCAAGGTTCCGCTGATCGCGCCGGAACTGCTGTCGGAAATATTGGCCACAGCGGCTGATATCGCAGTGTTGGTCGATCGGTCGCGTCGGGTCGTGTCAGTCATGGTCAACCCAAGCCATCGGCTGTTCGGTCAGTTGACCGATTGGGAAGGGGCCCCCCTTCACAGCCTGCTGACCGAGGAAAGCCAGCGCAAGTTTGAACTGCGGGTGGGCGACATCGGCAAACCGGGTCGCGGGGCGCTTGCGGTTGAATTGAACCATGTCGACCGGGGGCCGTGGGAGTTTCCGGTGCGCTATTCGTTGCACCACCTGGCGCAGGATGACAGCATCCTGATGCTGGGTCGCGACCTGCAACCCATTGCCGAAGTCCAGCAGCAACTGGTCGCTGCCCAACTTGCGTTAGAGCGGGATTATGAGTCGCAGCGTGAGGCCGACACCCGCTACCGTGTTCTTATGGAAATCTCACGCGACCCGATTGTGCTGGTGTCGATGGGGAGCGGGCGCATCTCTGATCTGAACCCGGCAGCCGCGTTGTTTCTTGGCGGAACCCGGGCTGAATTGATCGGGGCCGCCGTAGCGCAGGAATTTGAAGGCCGCCGCCGGAGTGAGTTTCTGGAAACCCTGTCCAATTCTGCGCTGGCCGAGGCACAGGGCCCGATTGAGCTGACCGCGCGCCGGTCACAGCGCAAGGTGCTGGTGACGCCAACTGTATTTCGTGCGGCGGGTGAACGGATTTTGCTGTGCCAGTTGGACGGGGCTGAACAATCGGCGACCCCGGGCGATGACCTGGTCGATCACATGCAACGGCTGTACCACGAAGGGGTGGACGGTATCGTGTTCACTGACCCCGATGGGGTGATCCGGTCCGCCAATGAAGCATTCCTGAATCTGACTGATGCTGCCAACCTGTCGGCGGTCCGGGGTCGGTCGCTGGCCGATTATCTGGCACGCGGCGAGGTCGATCTGCGGGTGCTGCTGGAAAACGTCAAACGCACCGGGCAGTTGCGGCTGTATGCGACGCGACTGACAACTGATTTTTCGGGGCAGATTTCGGTAGAGCTGTCGGCAAGTTGGCTGAACGACCGCCCCAACCCGGTGTTGGTGTTGGTGGTTCGCGATGCCAGTCGCGCCGAGGCGCTGCGGCGCCCTGCGCTGGGCGCGCAGGAAGAAGGTATGCGCAACGTGATGGAACTGGTAGGGGCATCGACCCTGCGTGACATTGTGGCCGAAACCACCGATGTGATTGAAAAGATGTGCATCGAGACGGCGCTGGAACTGACCCGCAACAATCGCGTGGCGGCGGCCGATATGCTGAGCCTGTCGCGGCAATCTCTTTATGTGAAGTTGCGCAAATACGGGCTGTTGAATAAGGACGATTAAGAAGGCGCCTGCCGCTGTTGCGCGTACTGCGCAACAGCGGCAGGCCCTTGGACTTTTGCGTCTGTGGAATGTTTTCTGACAGATTTGGCGGGCTGAAGCGACCGGGGCCAGCCCCGGGGCCCGGGATATTTTTTCCACGGTGTCATACGTAGTGTAACCCATCTATGCAACTTCTGTGAGTGTGTCAGGTTTAATTTACACATTTGGCGATCTGGTCCTTGATCGACTCTGGATTGTCCTGTTTAGTTGACACATGGCAGTCAGTCTCGCAAATCCACGTCACTACCCCGAACCGCGCGCAATGCTGCGGTTGATCAAACCAATCACATGGTTTCCGCCGGTCTGGGCCTATCTGTGCGGGTCGATTTCTGCCGGTGTACCGCTGGCCCCTCACTGGGGGATGGTGGTGCTGGGCATGGTGCTGGCGGGCCCAATTGTCTGCGGCATGTCGCAGGCGGCGAATGACTGGTGCGACCGGCATGTTGATGCGGTGAATGAGCCTGACCGACCCATTCCGTCGGGCCGGATACCGGGGCGGTGGGGGTTGTGGATTGCCCTTGCGATGACCGCGCTGTCGCTGGCGGTGGGGTGGTTGCTTGGGCCTTGGGGGTTTGGGGCGACCTGCGTGGGTGTGATCGCGGCTTGGGCCTATTCGGCAGAGCCGGTGCGGCTCAAACGATCAGGCTGGTGGGGGCCGGGGTTGGTGGGGCTGTCCTATGAGGGCCTGCCCTGGTTCACCGGGGCGGCTGTGATGGTGGGCACGGCTCCGGGATTTCAGACCGTGACGATTGCGTTGCTGTATGCGTTTGGCGCGCATGGGATAATGACATTGAATGATTTCAAAGCGTTGGAGGGCGACCGTCTGCATGGCGTTCGGTCCTTGCCGGTCGTACTGGGGCCAGAGGTTGCGGCGCGTGTGGCCTGCACGGTGATGGGGCTGGCACAAGTGCTGGTGGTGGCGCTGCTGTTGATCTGGGGCGCGCCCTATCATGCGCTTGGCGTGGCCGCAGTGTTGCTGGCGCAGATGGTCGCCATGCGCGTGTTGTTCCGCGACCCCAAAGGCAAAGCGCCTTGGTACAACGGCACCGGAGTGGTGCTGTATGTGGCGGGGATGATGATTTCGGCCTTTGCTCTGCGGGGCATGTGATGCGGATTTCTTGGCTGGGCATTTTGCGGCTGGGTCTGGTGCAGATGGCGCTGGGTGCGATTGTGGTGCTGACCACCGCCACAATGAACCGGGTGATGGTTGTGGAACTGGCGATGCCTGCGGTTCTGCCTGGGGTGTTGGTGGCGTTCTACTATGCCACGCAGTTTCTGCGCCCCCGCTTTGGCCATGGCGCCGATGTGGGAGGGCGGCGGACGCCGTGGATTATTGGGGGCGTGCTGACCTTGGCGGCGGGGGCCATTGGGGCGGCGTTGTCGGTTGGGGTGATGGCCCATGCCCCCGCATGGGGGATTGCGGCAGCGGTGCCGTCGTTTCTGCTGATCGGCCTTGGCATCGGCGCTGCGGGCACCAATCTGCTGGCGCTGCTGTCGGCACGGGTGGACGACGCGCGGCAGGCGGCGGCGGGGTCGGCAGTCTGGATCATGATGATCGCCGGGTTGGCGCTGACGGGCATTACGGCGGGCATCCTGCTGGACCCCTATTCGCCGGGGCGGCTGGTCGCGGTGACATTTGGGGTCTGTGCGGCGGCCCTGGCGCTGACGGTTCTGGGCGTCTGGGGGCAGGATGGCGGCACCGAGGTGCGCGCCGCCCCACAGCCTTTTGCCGCCACCCTGCGCGAGATCTGGGCAGAATCGCGCACCCGGACGTTTACTATTTTCGTCTTCGCCTCGATGCTGGCCTATAACCTGCAAGACCTTATTCTGGAGCCATTCGCGGGCCATGTCTTTGGCATGACGGTCGGCGAAAGCACGGCGCTTGGCGGGCAGCATCATGCGGGCGCGCTGCTGGGGATGCTGCTGGTGCTGGCGTCAGGCACGGCTCTGCAGCGCTTTGTGGTGCCGATCCGCGTGTGGATTGTGGGCGGCTGTGTGCTGTCTGGCTGTGCCTTGGTGGGCTTGGCTTTTGGCGCGCAGTCTGCCCCACTGTGGCCGTTGGGCGCGAATATCTTTGCGCTTGGTCTTGCGAACGGAGTGTTTGCCGTGGCGGCCATTGGCGCGATGATGGGCCTTGCGCGCGAAGGCGGCGCGGCCCGCACCGGCGCGCGGATGGGGGTATTCGGAGCGGCGCAGGCCTTTGGCTTTGGCATCGGGTCGTTCACAGGCACTGTGGCCTCTGACGTAATGCGCCGGGTGATGGGGTCAGATGCCCTGGGCTATGGGTCTGTCTTTGCCGCCGAGGGCTTAATTTTCCTGATCGCCGCCGCTCTTGCCCTGCGGATCACAGCCCGCAGCCGACCCTACCCAACTGCATCTCACATAGCTGGAGAATAACGATGGAATTTGACGTGTTCGTGGTGGGTGGTGGGCCGTCTGGGGCGACTGCTGCCGATGATCTGGCAAAAGCAGGCCGAACGGTGGCGATGCTGGACCGGGACGGGCGGATCAAGCCTTGTGGGGGTGCGATCCCGCCGCGTGCGATTTCCGATTTCGACATTCCCGATCATCTGTTGGTGGCCAAGGTGGAAACCGCCCGGATGATTTCACCCACCGGGCGGGCGGTGGATATCCACATCGAGGACGGCTTTGTCGGCATGGTGGACCGCGCTGATTTTGACGAATTTTTGCGGGTGCGCGCAGTATCCTCGGGGGCTGTTCGCCTGACCGGCACTTATCTGCGGATTGAGCGGGACCGCGACGGCACCCATGTGGTCTGGCGCGACAAGGCGTCAGGGGCCGAGCAGCGCACCAAGACGCGCCTGGTGATCGGGGCCGATGGCGCGCGGTCTGTCGTCGCGCGCGACCATGTGCCGGGAGGCGATAAAATTCCCTATGTCATAGCCTACCATGAGATTGTCCGCGCCCCGAGTGCCAATGCGAACTACGACCCCAAGCGCTGCGATGTGATTTATGATGGCCGTATCTCGGCTGATTTTTATGGCTGGGTCTTTCCGCATGGAGATACTGCAAGCATCGGCATGGGCAGCGGCTTGGCGGGGGCGGACCTCAAGCAGGCCACCGCTGATCTGCGCGCGGCATCGGGTCTGACCGGCTGTGAAACCATCCGCCGTGAAGGTGCGCCGATTCCGCTGCACCCGCTCGATTGTTGGGACAACGCGCGCGATGTGATCTTGGCGGGCGATGCGGCGGGGGTGGTGGCACCTTCGTCTGGCGAGGGGATTTATTATGCGATGTTCGGTGGCCGGGTGGCCGCCAAGGCCGCGCGCGAATTCCTCAATTCACGTATGATCCGCGACCTTGGACTGGCGCGCAAACTGTTCATGCGCGAGCATAAAACCGTGTTCAAGGTCTTGCGGTCGATGCAGGATGCCTATTACCAAAGTGATGAACGCCGCGAACGCTTTGTCAGCCTGTGCCACGACCGCGATGTGCAAAAGCTGACATTCGAGGCCTATATGAATAAAAAACTGGTGGCGGCGCGGCCCTTGGCGCATCTGAAAATCGGGATGAAGAACATGGCGCACCTGTTGCGGCTGGTTTCGCCCAACTGGACATGATTGTGGACGTGATGATCGAGGAAATGATCCCGGCTTGGGTGGATGGCCAGCTTAGCCCTGTGGGCAAGCTGGAGGTCCATCAGCGCGGTTTGCGCCACAAGGCGGTGTCGGTGTTTGTACTGGCGGGCACGTCGGTGCTGATACAGCGCCGGGCAATGGCGAAATACCATACGCCGGGTCTCTGGGCGAACACCTGCTGCACCCATCCTCGGTGGGAGGAAGACGCGCTAGCCTGCGCGCAACGGCGGCTGGCCGAAGAGTTGGGCATCACCGGACTTGTCCCCATGTTTGCGGAGCAAGTGGAATACCGTGCCGATGTGGGCAACGGGCTGACGGAACACGAGTTGGTCGACATCTTTGTGGCAGACGCCCTGCCAGGGTTGCGGGTGGCCCCCAACCCAGACGAGGTGATGGAGGTCCGCTGGGTCGATCTGGACGATCTGGCAGCACAGGTGCTGCGCACCCCTGACGCCTATACTCCGTGGCTGCGGATTTACATGGCTGATCATCGCGACCGGATTTTTGGCGCAGGGCTGCGGGCTGGCGTCGCAAGATGAATGCATGAAAACGAGCAGTTTTAGGCGTCAGGGTTTGCGTACGGGTTGTTTTGCCAACCAGTCAAGCAACAGCCCTGCCATCTTTTGCGCAGCTTCCTCATGCGCCAGATGGCCCAGTTTTGGCAATTCCATGTAGGTCGCGTTCGGCAGCCGAGCCGCAGCATCGCCCGAGACGCGGGCGGGCACGGCCTTGTCGCCCGCCGTTGCGATGAGCAGGGTCGGGGTTTTGATGGTGGGCAGGCGGGCTAGCAGACCGTCCAGCTTCCACTGCGCCATCATGCCGAGTGTGCCGTCGATGTGGGCGCGGTCCTGCACCAGCGCCAGATAGCAGGCCACCCCTTCTGCATCCAGGTTCGACCCGGTTGAGGTGATCAGCTTTTTGACAGTTGCCGGATTGCCCCACAGCCGCGAGACAAACGTAGGGATAAACGGCGTCATCGCCAA
>JANNNF010000528.1:0-4475 GCA_031398405.1 Rhodobacterales bacterium
AAAGGAGGCGCATCAAACACCAAACCATCCAAAACCGCCGATTGAACCATCAGCGTCAAGCCGCATAACCTAAACCCGATGAGCCCGAACTCTCCGCTCCAAAATCAGGCCGCATGTTCCAAATCATTCGACGACGGACAATCGTCACTGTCGACGTCATCCCCGAGGGCTGCGAGGTCCACCTGTATCGTCGGGCCGGCTTCCGTCGCAGCCGCCAGGGCACCCGACAGGGTCGGGCCGTCATTTGTCCCGGTGAATTCGATTGTGACTGTCCCCCAACTCTCTGTTCCGTTTGACATGTTGCATAGGTAGACTTGTCAGGTAGAATTTCTCCTTCAGCAGTGCTGAAATCGCCCATCCATATCGCATCCGCAGGGCAGGGCGGTTGAGGCTGGGCTTCAGTCCAGCTCCGCGCGGGTTAGTCATCGGTGTCGGACCATGGTCCGGTGGCTGGCAAGACGTGGCGCAGGTGGGCAATCTGGATGTGACGTTCTTGCACCCGCACATGGGCCAGGTGCACGGACAGCACCCGCAACGGGCCGGTCGGGGTGGCGATGCAGGCCTCTAGCGCGCCGGTCTGGGTGTTGATCGGGTCCAGCTTCGGCCACAGCGGCAGCAGATGCAGGCGCGTCCACAAGATCGGCCAGCGTGACAGCATCATTGGGCCGAACTGACGGCGGCGGCTGAGGTTGCCAGGCAGGCAGGTGGCGATGTCAAAGGAAGGACCGTAGGCGGTGTAATGATTGGGCAGCAGGGCGGACAGTATCGCATGTTGTCGTTGTGGTTGGTGCGCTGCCAATGGCGGTCCACCTCTTGCAAGCAGGCGATATCGACCCCGTTGATCACTGCGGCCGTGCGGGGCAGGTCGTAGCGCCCATTGCTGCCGAAACCGTACCGGATGTTGTAGGTCAGCAGGTACATCGCAAGTGCCCTGTTTGTTTCGCGTCAAGTTCGGATATGGCCGGGCCGACTGCAAGGCCCCCGTCTGCGCGTTCATAGGACCGCAGGGCCGCACGATCGGTGGCAGCCTTGTCGAGAGTTGGTCCACAGGCTGCATAACACTCCTCCCAAAAAACCGACAATGCATCTGAAGGTCAATAGGGTAGTCCGCACCAATTTATCAAATTTTCACTCGGTTCAATGTAATCTTCAGGGATTGGTATAAAATAAGATTTGGTTAATGACATCTTGTTTTGATATAAGTGAGAAGTTTAATTTTACAGTCGTTATTTGTTTGAGATTGTTCAGTTTATTTAAATTAAAAGGGAAGGTAATGTTATTAGTTCACTGATGTCATACTGCAACATAGAGTATAAAGGCTACTGCATTTAATCCGTATTCAACATAGTCACGCCCACTTGCATCGGATACTTGAAGTGAAGCGACTCCACCTTTTTTGTGCAGGTCGTAACTCTTTGTTCCATCAAAGAAAACAAAATCACCATTCCTTGACGCAAGCGAAACTTGCAGGCCGGTGCTCAGAGCCACAAAGTTGATAAGAACATCCTCGATTTCGAAGAAGCAACCCATCTTTAGATTGCAGCGTTTGCGGTCAGTGTATGCAATGGCGTCGGCTTGCTCCAAGCCAATGCCGATTTCGACAAACGCGTCATTCGCGTTTGCGCGACTAGATATAAAATAATTTGTGAGCAAAATACTTACGCAAAACACGAACAGTCTTGAAAAATGAAGACCCGCAGTTCGGCCATGATCCATGGATGATTCTCCTCTGGAGAGCGTATCAATTTTTGATACAATCTATTTTTGGGCATTGTGCTGTCGATCACCCAAAGCCTTGCGGCGGGTGGTCATAGCGGCCGTCTGCGCCGAAACCATGTTGGATGTTATATGTTCGCAGGATCATCGCGGTCGTTCCATAGATCTGGAGCAGTTTGCCGGGATCGACACGCTGACCGCAAGCCCCTCGACTTAACGCCTGCTTGATTGGTAGCCATGCCCTGCTACCATCGGGCTTGGAGGAGACACCCATGACCCTGTTCACCAGCCCTTTGCCGGACGTTGCTATGCGCGACCAATCAATCACTGAACGCCTGTTCGAGGGACTTGCTCTGGACCCTGACCGGGTCATGATGATCGACGGTCCTACTGGGCGCGAATTTACCGGCGGTGCGCTGATGGACGCCATTGCGCGGCTGGCAGGGGGGCTGACTGAACGGGGGTTTGGACGCGGGCATGTGGTGGCGCTGATGGCCCCCAACCTTCCGGAATATTGCGTGGTGTTCCACGGGGTCGTCTATGCAGGCGGCACCATCACCACCTTGAATCCGACCTATACGGCACCCGAGGTGAAGTATCAGTTGAACGACGCCAAGGCGGAATTGCTGATCACCATCCCCGACTTTCTGCCGCAAGCGATTGCAGGGGCGGAAGGCACAGGCGTGCGCATGATCGCAGTGATTGGCGGGGCGGAAGGGCACGTTGCACTGGACGATCTGATGGGGGTGCCTTTGCCCGCGCAAGTGCCGGTTGATCTGGACCGGGATGTGGCGGTGCTGCCCTATTCATCTGGCACGACCGGATTGCCAAAAGGGGTGATGCTAAGCCACCGCAATCTTGTGGTGAACATCGACCAGACTCAAGGCGTGGCGGGATTGGTGCGGGGCGAGGCAACGGTGGCGTTTCTGCCGTTCTTTCATATCTACGGCATGAACACTTCGATGAACATGCACCTCGCTTGTGGTGTCACGCTGATCACTATGCCGCGCTTCGATCTGGCGGGGTTTCTGGGGCATATGCAAAAGCACCGGGTGCGGATGGTGATGGCGGTGCCCCCGGTGGTGGTGGCCCTGACCAAGCACCCGATGGTCGATGACTATGACCTGTCGGCGTTAAAGGTTTTCCTGTCGGCGGCGGCACCCTTGGGGGCGGAACTGTCAGAGGCCTGCGCCGCCCGGTTGGGTGCGCGTACGGTGCAGGGCTATGGCATGACAGAACTTTCCCCGGTCACACACTTCGCAGGTGAAGGGTATTTCCGGTCAGGATCAGCGGGGATTACTGTGCCCAACACGGTATGCAAAATCATTGATCTGGAGACCGGGGCGACGCTTGAGGCAGGGCAGGATGGCGAGTTGTGCATCAAGGGGCCGCAGGTGATGCTGGGCTATCTGAACAACCCAGAAGCCACGGCGCGCACCGTGGATGCCGAAGGCTGGCTGCACACCGGCGACATTGCGGCGTTTGATGCGGACGGGTTGTTGTTCATCAAAGACCGGCTGAAAGAGTTGATCAAGGTCAAGGGCTTTCAGGTGGCCCCAGCGGAAGTGGAGGCCGTTTTGCAGACCCATCCGGGTGTCCTGGACGCCGCCGTGATTGGCGTACCGGATGATGAGGCGGGCGAAGTGCCGATGGCCTTTGTGGTGCCGAAGGGTGAGGTGACTGCCGAGGAGATCGCCGTCTTTCTGCGCGGTCAGTTGGCCACCTACAAGCAACCGAGGGAGATCCGCTTCATCGACGCTGTGCCGAAATCGGCGAGTGGGAAAATCCTGCGGCGGGTATTGAAGGGGCAGGTGGTGGGGTAGGGTTGTCAGCTCCCCTCCCCACCAGGGGAAGCAATTTTGCATCTTCGTTGGCGGAGTGTTCCAACGGCGCGAGTTTGTCGCCCTGCGGCCCCCTTCCCCCTTGTGGCAAGGGATGGGGAGGGGCTTTGGAATTATGTTCAGTGATCCGCCACCATGGCCGTCGATTTGGCATCCTCGACCGAGCTTTTCGCGCTGTTAAACCCCACGTTCAGCACGATGGCGGCAATTGTCGCCCGCAAAATCCCGCTCTCGATCAGGGGATGCAAGTCGTGGGGCATCCGTTGTTTGAAGTTGGGCGCGATCTGCGGGATCATCCCGAACCCAAGCGACACGGCGACCACGAACAGTTGTTGCAGTTGCTGGCGATATCGACCTTTGACAGAATGCGGATGCCCGTCGCCGCCACCATGCCGAACATCACCAGCCCCGCGCCGCCGAGGACGGACAGAGGCAGCGCCTCGACCAGCGCACCCATTTTGGGCATCAGTCCCAGAACGATCAGGATCACCCCGCCCGCCACGCAGACATAGCGCGATTTGATGCCCGTGACGCCCACCAGGCCGACATTCTGGCTAAAGGATGTATAGGGGAAGGTGTTGAATATGCCACCGATTAGGGTGCCAAGGCCATCGGAACGCAGACCTGCCGTCAGCATGGGGCGGGTGATTTGGGGGCCAGTGATGTCACCCAGGGCAAGGAATATGCCGGTGCTTTCGATCATCACCACCACCATCACAAGGGTCATCGTGAGGATCATCACCGGATCGAAGGTCGGGGTACCAAAGTGGAACGGCGTGATCAGGCCGAACCATGCGCTCCGCCAGCAGTTGCCGCGCCAGCGCCGCGAACGTGCGCGGCCGGATTCCGATCTTCTGGGTGTGACGGAGGAATTTCAGCGCGGCGGCCCGCGGTATCGCGGTGTCGACGTTGCGCGAC
>JANNNF010000057.1:0-8027 GCA_031398405.1 Rhodobacterales bacterium
ATCGACCCGCTGGCACACCCGGCCTGGACCGGCGGCAACGCCAAACTGATGGACACCGGCGGCCGCGTGTCCAAGTTCAAGAACAAATACGCCGGTCTTGGTTTCTGATCCAAGATTGCACTGCGTTTCCAGACGCCGCCCCACCGGGGCGGCGTTTTGCTGTGTGTTGTTGAGGCTGAAGATTGGGCCGACAATCGGTATCTTCGAAGAAATCGGCAAAATTCTTCGAAGCATTTTTGGGACAGCCCCTGTAACAGCCCGGGGCTGCTGCCTTGCGCATGACCCTGTTGCCACGTTATGGGCAGTGCAGGAAAGCCTATCGCAGGGGATTGGTCGTGGCGCATATCATCGTTGTCGGCAATGAAAAGGGCGGTTCAGGCAAATCGACCACCTGCATGCATGTTGCCACCGCGTTGGCGCGTATGGGGCACCGGGTTGGGGCGTTGGACCTTGATCTGCGGCAGCGGACGTTCGGGCGATACATAGAGAACCGCAAAGCCTATCTTGCGCGGATGGGGCTGACCCTTGCCACCCCCGATTACCGCGAATTGCCCGAAGGTGATGCGACCACTCTGCAACCCGGGGAAAACCCGTTTGACGCACGGATCTCGGCGGCGGTAGCGGACCTTGACCCGGTATCGGATTTCATCGTGATCGACTGCCCCGGCAGCCACACGCGGCTGTCACAGGTGGCCCATTCGCTGGCCGACACGCTGATCACCCCGCTGAACGACAGTTTCGTCGATTTCGATTTGCTGGCGCGGGTTGATGCTGAAACAGGTAAGGTCAAAGGCCCGTCGATTTACTCTGAAATGGTCTGGGGTGCGCGCCAGTTGCGCGCGCAGGCAGGGCTGAAGCCGATTGACTGGATCATCGTGCGCAACCGTCTGGGCGCACAGCAGATGCACAACAAGAAAAAAGTTGGTGCTGCGCTGGAGGATTTGTCCCGCCGTATCGGGTTCCGCGTAGCCCCCGGCTTTTCAGAACGGGTGATCTTTCGTGAGTTGTTTCCCCGCGGCCTGACCTTGCTAGATCTGAAAGATACCGGGGTCGATCAGTTGAATCTGTCCAACATCGCCGCACGGCAAGAGGTGCGCGATCTGATGGCGGAACTCAGGCTCCCTGGCGTAACCGTCGGTTTTTGAACACCACACCTGTTGCCTGTTGCGCCTGAACCCGGCGCAAACGCTCCAGGCGCAGGGTAAACATGTCGTCCTTCGGGGCGTCACCCGCAGCCTTAGGGGCAAACAGGCCAAATCGTTGCATCAGAATAACTGCTTTCCGCACGGCATGAACTCCTTTGCTGCCTCTTGTTGATGGTGATGCCCAAGCACGGCAGGTTTGTGGCAAACGCTGGCCGATGCCGGGGTGTGCCGCGTCTGGCGCGCAACAGACTGTTTCCGGACCGGCTTGGCGCGCCGGGCGGGTTGTGGCAGAACCGACGGGCGGATTCTTGAGAGTTTACCATGACCAACACCCTGTTTGATGCGCTGTTTTCGCCACTTGCCGGGCAAGGCCGCCCGTTGTTTTTGCAGCCCAATGGCACCGATATCAGTGGTGAGGCGTTTCTTGCCACCATTGCGCAGGCGGCCCATGCTCTGCACAAGTTGGGTGTGGTGCAGGGCGACCGGGTGGCTGTGCAAACGAGCAAATCACCCGAGGCGCTTGCGATTTATGCGGCGTGCGTGGGGGTGGGCGCGGTGTTTTTGCCACTCAACACGGGTTACACGCCTGATGAGGTCGATTATTTCATTGGTAATGCCACACCCAATGTCCTTATCTGTGACCCCGCCCGTGAGGCCGCACTGACCCTGCTGTGCCAGGCGCATGGTACCACGCTTGTGACCCTCGATGCTGCCGGGCAAGGCAGCTTCGCCAACTTGATGGCTGGTCAGCCAGACAGTTTCACCCCAAACCCCTGTGGCCCGGGTGATCTGGCAGCGATCCTCTATACATCGGGCACAACGGGCCGGTCCAAGGGCGCGATGCTAAGCCATGGCAACCTGTTGTCGAACGCGCAGGTGCTGGCGCGGTTGTGGCAGTTCACCGACCGGGATGTGTTGCTGCATGCCCTGCCGATCTACCACACTCACGGACTGTTCGTCGCGTCGAACGTCTGCCTGGTGAGTGGGGCTACGATGATCTTTCTGCCGGGATTTGAGGCTGGGCAGGTGGTGGACCTACTGCCACGGGCAACGGCGATGATGGGGGTGCCGACCTTTTACACCCGGTTGCTGGACCATCCCAGTTTCACACGCGAAGGAACAGCGCATATCCGGTTGTTCGTGTCGGGATCGGCCCCCTTGCTCGCCGAAACCCACACCGCGTTTGAGGCCCGTACAGGCCACCGGATTCTGGAACGCTATGGCATGACGGAAACCAACATGAACACATCAAACCCCTATTTCGGTGACCGTCGGGCCGGGACGGTGGGCTTTCCGTTGCCGGGGGTAGAGTTGCGGATCGTGGCGGAAGGGGCAGAGGTTGCCCCGGGCGAAGTTGGCGGGATCGAGGTGCGCGGGCCGAATGTGTTTCAAGGCTACTGGCAGATGCCGGAAAGAACTGCCGAGGAGTTGCGCCCCGATGGCTGGTTCATCACCGGGGATCTGGGGCAGGTTGATGCGGATGGGTATCTCAGCATCGTGGGCCGTGCCAAAGATCTGATCATCAGTGGCGGCTATAACGTCTACCCGCGCGAGGTAGAGTTGCTTTTGGATGATGTGCCGGGTGTACTGGAGTCTGCGGTGATCGGCCTGCCGCACCCGGATTTCGGCGAGGCGGTGTTTGCGATATTGGTGCATCGTCCGGGCGAGGCGGTTGATATAGCGGCGGCTGAGGCACTGCTGCGCGAAAAACTGGCGCGGTTCAAACAGCCCAAGGCGATGGTCGTGGTGCCGGACCTGCCGCGCAATACCATGGGCAAGGTGCAAAAGAACCTGCTTCGAGAGGCGTACAAGGGCTGGTTTGGCTGAGGGTGGAAGTTTGCAGCACTCGGAATAGTTGCAGATTTCGCATGGGCCTAAATGTCCCCGCCGGAGGCTTCCATGTCGGCCAGCTCTCCCGCCAGAAACCGCTCAAAGTCATCCAGATCGACCGGATCGAACTGCCCAAAGCCTTGCATCCATACAGAGGCTGCGCGCAACGCATCAGGCTCCAGTTTGCACCAGATCACCCGCCCCCGGCGTTCGCGGCTGATCAGGCCAGCCTCTGCCAGTACCGCCAGATGTTTGGAAATGGCCGCGAGTGACATCGCAAAAGGCTGCGCCACATCGGTGACCGCCATGTCATCCTCCAGCAGCATTGTCAGGATCGCCCGTCGGGTCGGGTCGGCAAGGGCGGCGAATGTGGCATCAAGCAAGTGCGTCATGGACAGACTATTGGGGCAGGGGGCGGGATCGTCAACCTTTTGGTTGAATATGCGCAGGGGTGCAGCGAGGTGCCGTCGTGAACTGAGTTTTCAGTAAAAACATTGTAAAACAAAAGCTTGCGTGGCCAAATCCCGCCCCATTCGCGGCTTGACACATGGGTTCGCTGTCCGTAGGTATCGCTCGACTGAAAGGGACTTTGACCCATGACTGGTGAACCCGATCCGGACCGGCTGCGTGCGCTTGAAGCGAAGCTGAACCAGATCAAGGGCCCAAACGTGGTGGAAAAGACCAACACGGTCAAAGGTTTCTCGCAGGGCGAAGTGGCCTGGAGGATGGTGATCGAACTGTGTACCGGCATGTTGCTGGGGATGGGCATCGGTTACGGGCTGGACGTGCTGGTTGGCACGCTGCCGATCTTCCTGATCATTTTTTCCCTGATAGGCTTTGCGGCAGGCATCAAGACAATGCTGGGAACCGCACGGCAGATGGCAGTTGATACAGCGGAAAAAGCCGCAAAGACAGAGGGTTGACCATGGCGACAGGTGCTGAAGAACACGCAAGCAGCGGTCTGCAGATCCACCCGATGGATCAGTTCATCGTAAAACCGTTGTTTGGCGATACCATCGAATGGTACACGCCCACCAACGCCACGCTGTGGATGGCACTGGCTGTGCTGTGTCTGGTGGTGTTGCTGGTTCTGGGCACCCGTCGCCGCGCCATTGTGCCGTCGCGCACCCAGTCAGTGGCCGAGTTGCTGTATGGTTTCATACACAACATGGTCGAAGAAGTGTCCGGCCATGAAGGGGTGAAATACTTCCCCTATGTGATGACACTGTTCATGTTCGTGTTCCTGTCGAACATGCTGGGCCTGATCCCGATGTCGTTCAGCACCACGTCGCACATTGCTGTCACCGCGACGCTGGCATTGCTGGTGTTCCTGACGGTCACTCTGGTCGGACTGTATCGCAAGGGCCTTGGCTTTCTGGGCATGTTCTGGGTGTCATCGGCACCCTTGGTGCTGCGCCCGATCCTTGCACTGATCGAGGTAATTTCTTACTTCGTCCGACCGCTAAGCCATTCCATTCGTCTAGGCGGCAATCTGATGGCCGGTCACGCAGTGATCAAGGTGTTCGCAGGTTTTGCCGGGGCCATGGGCATCGCATCAGTGGTGCCAATTGCCGCCATTGCCGCGATTTATGGTCTGGAAGTGCTGGTTGCCGCCGTGCAGGCTTATGTCTTTACCATCCTGACCTGCGTGTATCTGCGTGACGCCGTGGGCGACGCACATCACTAAGGTTCTGAAACTCTATCCTAATTCCAATCCCTGAAGGAGCATACTCATGGAACTCGAAGCAGCAGCACAATTCGCCCTGATGGGTAAATTCATCGGCGCAGGTCTGGCCACAATTGGTCTCGGCGGTGCTGGCATCGGCGTGGGCCACATTGCCGGCAACTTCCTTGCGGGCGCTTTGCGCAACCCGTCGGCAGCACCGGGTCAGATGGCAAACCTGTTCGTCGGCATCGCATTCGCCGAAGCGCTGGGGATCTTCTCGTTCCTGATCGCCCTGCTGTTGATGTTCGCAGTCTGATCTATCGGACCCGAAGTTTCGGCCGGGCAGGGGCAACCTTGTCCGGTCGGGTTCAAACGGTTCTGTAGGAGGACGGCAATATGGCGACTGAACCACTCGCGGCTGAAATCGCCGGGGTTTGCGTAAACGAGAATGGTGGTGCCATTGGCATGCCACAGCTTTGCGCAGACTGGATTCCCAACCAGATTTTCTGGTTGCTGGTCACGCTTGTCGTGATCTATCTGGTGCTGTCGCGCATTGCCTTGCCGCGCATCGGTGCAGTTCTGGCGGAACGCAAGGGCACGATCAGCAACGATCTGGCCGCTGCAGAAGAGCTAAGGCAGAAGGCCGTTGCTGCGGAAAAGGCGTTTAACGATGCCCTGATCGCGGCGCGAGGCGAGGCTGCCAAGATCGTGGCCGCGGCCAAGGCTGATATCCAGAAAGATCTGGATGTGGCGACCAAGGCGGCAGAAGTGCAGATCGCGGCCAAAACGGCCGAATCGCAAAAGACCATTGGCGACATTCGCGCCGGTGCTGTTGAGGCGATCACCGAAGTGGCCAAGGATACGGCGATAGAATTGGTTGCGGCCTTGGGCGGCAGTGCGGATGCACGGTCGATCACGGAAGCCATCACCGCTCGGCTGAAAGGGTAGGACCATGAAATATCTGACCATCCTGCTGGCCCTTGCAGCCTCACCCGCTCTGGCGGCGACCGGGCCGTTCTTTTCGCTGCAAAATACCAACTTCGTCGTGCTGATCGGGTTTTTGGTGTTCTGCGGCGTTCTGATCTATCTAAAGGTTCCGGCCAAGCTGACCGGAATGCTGGATGCGCGCGCCATTCAGATCAAATCTGAATTGAATGAGGCTCGTGCCTTGCGGGAAGAGGCCAAGACCATTTTGGCCTCGTACGAGCGCAAGCAAAAAGACGTAGCAGCGCAGGCTGACCGCATTGTGGCGCAAGCTCGCGAAGAGGCGATGGCGGCAGCGGCGCAAGCCAAGGCTGACCTGCAAACCTCGATTGCCCGCAAGCTGGCGTCGGCGAATGATCAGATCGTGTCGGCAGAAGCGCAAGCCATCCGCCAAGTGCGGGAGCAAGCGATTGCGATTGCTGTTGCTGCGGCGGGCGATGTGCTTGCCAAGCAGATGACGGCGGAAACCACTTCGGCGTCGATTGATGCCGCGATTGCCCAAGTGGAAGCGCGTTTCCACTAAGCATTTGAAATGACGTACAAGGCCCGGCAGCGATGCCGGGCCTTGTGTTATTTGGACTGCTGGTGATCATAACGTTGCTGGGCGACCGCCTCGTTCCGGTCGGCCCGTATCTGGTCAGTCAGCGCGCGTTCGACATAGGACATATGCGCTTCAACTGCCGCGCGTGCCGCCTGCGGGTCACGGTCGAGCAGGCCTTGGTTGATCGCGCGATGCTGGTCCAGCAACTGATCACGGGTGATGCGGTTGCGGAACATCATCTGGCGATTGTAGAACACGCCTTCGCGTAACAGATCGTACATCGACCGCATCATGTGCAACATCACGACGTTATGGCTGGCCTCGATGATCGCCATATGAAACTCGGCGTCCAGGTTGGCCTCATCCGTCGGGTCGCGTTTGGTGTGGGCGGTTTCCATCTTTTTGAAGATCGTGTCGACCACTTTCAGGTCGGTGTCTGACCCCAACCGCGCTGCCCGGTCGGCGGCGAGCCCTTCCATGTCGCGGCGAAAGGCGATGTAGTCGAACACGGCCTCATCATGCGTTGCAAACAGGTGCACCAAAGCGGGAGCGAATGCCGACCCGAGCACATCGGCAACGAAAATCCCTGCACCGGGGCGACTGATCAGCAAGCCGCGTTGCTCTAGATCGGCCACGGCATCGCGCAAACTGGGGCGGGATACACCCAGACGGTCTGACAAGTCACGCTCGGATGGCAGACGTTCACCGGGCCGCAAAATACCGCGCAGGATCAGTTGTTCAATCTGGCGGACGACCGATTGCGACAGCTTTTCAGTCTGAATTTTTAGAAACGGCATCGCATCCCCCAATTGGTCAGAATCTATGACCACGGGGGCGGGAACTCAATAAAAAAACGGGCCGGGAATTGTCCCGGCCCGTCGTTGGGAAAGTCTGGGCTTAGCGGTTCGGACGGATGATGATCTCGACCCGGCGGTTCTGCGCCTTGCCCGCAGTGGTTGCGTTGGAGGCGATCGGCTGATCCTCGCCCCGGCCAAAAGCCGCGATCCGGCTGCCCGGTACGCCCGCGTTGATCAGGATGCCTGCAACCGAGCTGGCCCGGCGCTGCGACAGATCCTGGTTATAGGCGGAGGCACCGGTATCGTCGGTGTGGCCGATCACCTCGATCTGGCTGTTGGGGTATTTCAACAGGCTGGACGCCACGGCGCGGATATCGCTGGTGAGGTCAGGCCGAAGATTTGCACTGTCCACAGCGAACAGCAGGTCCTGCGGCATGTTGACGGTCAGGTACGACCCGTTGTTGGTGACGGAAATGTTGGGGTTATTGATCGACCCGCGCAATTCGGCCGCTTGCTGGTCCAGTGTGGCGCCAACGGCACCGCCAATGGCCGCCCCGATGCCAGCCCCGACCACGGTCTTCAGCAGCTTGTCGTCGCCGTTGGACGTGGCCCCCGCCGCTGCGCCAAGCAGACCGCCGATCACGGCACCGTTGCGGGTGCGGGCGTTCGGGTCGCCGTTGTAAGCATTGGGGTCAACGCAGGCCGAAAGCGCAAAGGCACTGATGCCAGCCAGAAGGAACGAGGTCTTGAGGGTCATGTGTACCGCCTTGAGTGTGTTTCTGGCGCAAAGGCCATTGGACTGCCGTGATATGTCCTATTTTATAGAAACGCCCGCGCGACAGTACCGGTTCCCCTGCAGAAAGGCGAAATTCCGCGCATTCCGGCGGCGCAGTTGCTGCAGACAGAGGCAACGTTCAGCCGATGGCGGCGTCGTTTCGGGCAGCTTCCCAACCCAGAATGACGCGCTTGGTCGGCAAGCCCCAATGATAGCCTCCAAGACCCCCGTCGCGCCGCAGCGCCCTGTGGCAAGGGATGAGAAAGCTGATCGGATTGCGCCCGACAGC
>JANNNF010000008.1:0-15183 GCA_031398405.1 Rhodobacterales bacterium
CCGCCATTCATCAGGGCACGCGCCACCGAAACCCGCTGCTGCTGCCCGCCAGACAGGGCCGATGGGCGGTGATCCAGCCGTTCCCCCAAGCCCAACCTGCGCAGCAATGACTTGGCCCGTTCGCGCCGTTCGCCGCGCGCAACACCTTTGTAGATTGCAGGCACCTCGACATTGGCCACAGCATCCAGATCGGGCAGCAGTTGATAGCGTTGAAAGATGAACCCGAAATGTTCGCGCCGCAGTTCGGCCAGATCATCCGGCCCAAGCGCTGCCACATCGCGGCCCGCAAAGCGGTATGTCCCGTCTGAGGGGCGGTCCAGAAAGCCCAGAATGTTCATCAGCGTCGATTTGCCAGACCCGGACTGACCGATGATGGCGACCATCTCGCCCGCCTGAATATCCAGATCAACGTCGCGCAGCACGGTGATCACCTGATCGCCCGCGTGAAATTCGCGCCTGATGCCGCGGATGGAAATCAGCGGGTCCATGTCAGAAGCCCATCATCCCGCCACGACCCCGGGGCGATACCGCCGCTGACCGCAAACCCGCTGCGGCACCCGAAGCGAGGATGAACTCCCCTTCCTTGACGCCATCGGTGACTTCGGCCGATACGTTGTTGTTCAGCCCCACCTTGATGTCCCGGCGATCTTCGGCCTTGGTGGCGGGGTCGTAGACGGTAACGGTATAGCTGCCATCAGCCCCCTGCTGGCCAAGCGCGGCAGAGGGCAGCATCAGCACATCTTTTGCCTCGGCCAGATTGATCGCGACCTCAGCCGTCATCCCGATACGCAATTGTTGGTCGGGGTTGTCCACATCGAACAGCCCCTTGTAATAAACG
Source organism: Rhodobacterales bacterium (assembly GCA_031398405.1). Classification (GTDB taxonomy): domain Bacteria; phylum Pseudomonadota; class Alphaproteobacteria; order Rhodobacterales; family Rhodobacteraceae; genus JANNNF01. The sequence goes on from JANNNF010000008.1 coordinate 839, forward strand.
GCTTGGGTGTTGTCGATTGTGTCACTGTCGCGGATGGATGCCGGGGCCGGTTCAATATCACGCACCACCGCCTGAAAGGCACGCGACGGATCGCCCAGAATGGTAAAGCTGACAGATTGGCCCGCGCGTACCCGCACCACATCAGCCTCAGAGATATCGGCCTTCACCACCATCTTGTCCAACTGCGCCAGTTTCACGATGATCGGCGCGCTTTGGTTGGCGTTAACGGTCTGGCCCTGTTCAGTAACAATCGCCACCACGGTGCCCGCAATTGGAGCCGTGATCTTTGTGCGGTCCAGAGCCAGCTGCGCAGACGCCACCGCGATATCGGCACTGGCGCGTTCGGCCTGCAATTGCATCAGATCGGACTTCAGCACATCCACCGCAGCCCGGGCTGCATCCAGCGCCTCTTGCGTAGACCCACCCCGTGACACCAGCGCCTCTTGCCGTTCCAGCACCAGTTCGGCCACCCGCTGGTTGGCCCCTTGGGCCACCACCCGCGCCTCTATCTGCATGATCGCGGCGCGTGCGCGGGCCAGATCATTCTGCTGATCCAGCGATTCTATTTGCGCAATAACCGCCCCTGCCTCGACACGCTGGCCAAGGGTGACGGCTAAAGTCTCAATTCGGCCAGACACTTGAGCCCCCACACTGACCAGTTGTGACGCTTCTAACTGCCCGGCCGCCAGCACGGTCTGGGTGACGGTGCCGCGCGTGACAGTGTAGGTCGCGGGGGCAACCACCGTAGCATCCGCCTGCGCGTTCAGATACCACCAGCCGCCAAGGCCAGTCAGCACCACAATCACACCGGCCCATGAAAGTTTCCGCATTGCGCTTGTCGCCGCCCTTATTGTCATAGTCATACCATATACGCTCAAGCTCGGCGTTTCCGACGGTCTATTGCAAAAAGATAGTTCACAACACTGGCAGGGGAACCGTGCGGCCCGCTGTGCATTGGTCAGGGTTGGGTATTTGCGCGCCTAATCTTGACGGCGTTAAGATTAGATGCGAACATCTCCTTCAATCAAAGACCCAAGCTCTGGAGGCCAGGCATGACTACGCTTACCGTGAACGGCAAAGAGGTGACGGTTGACGTCGATCCCGATACCCCGCTTCTGTGGGTTCTGCGCGATGAGTTGCGCCTGACCGGCACCAAATTCGGTTGTGGAGTAGCACAGTGCGGGGCGTGCACCGTCATGCTGGACGGCATGCCGCGCCGGTCGTGTGTTACACCGATCTCGGCGGTTGAAGGCAGCGATGTCACCACTATTGAAGGGATGCAGGGGCCGGAAGTCGCCGCTGTGCAGGCCGCTTGGGCGGGCATCGACGTGCCGCAGTGCGGTTGGTGCCAGTCGGGGCAGGTGATGTCAGCCACAGCCCTGTTGCAGATGGTCAGCAGCCCGACGGACGAAGATATAGACAATGCGATGGCAGGCAACGTCTGCCGCTGTGCCACCTATGTCCGTATCCGTGAGGCGATCCACACCGCCGCTAAAACGCTGGAGGGTTAAGCCATGACCGATCAAATCAACGCTTTTAAACCCACCCGTCGCGGCTTTCTGGCCGCGGGTGCCGGTTTGACGATTTCCGTGATGTTGCCATTGGGACGCGGTCGTGCGGTGGCGCAGACGGCTCCCTTTGCGCCGAACGCTTTTATCCGCATTGGCACCGATGATACCGTTACAGTTTTGATCAAGCATATCGAGATGGGGCAGGGGCCGTATACGGGTTTGTCCACGCTTGTCGCCGAAGAACTGGATGCCGATTGGTCTCAGATGCGGGCCGAAGGTGCGCCGGGGAATGACGCCCTGTATGCCAACCTCGCCTTTGGCGCGCAGGGCACCGGCGGATCGACCGCGATTGCCAACAGTTACATGCAGATGCGCAAGGCCGGGGCCACCGCGCGGGCGATGCTGGTCGCTGCCGCTGCTGCCGAATGGGGCGTGCCTGTGGGCGAGATTACAGTTGTGAAGGGCGTTGTGGCCCATGCCGCCAGCGGCAAATCCTCGGGCTTTGGCGCACTATCACAAGCCGCCGCCACGATGCAGGTGCCCGCCGACCCGCCCGTCAAAGACCCGGCACAGTTCACCCTGATCGGCACAGATCGCCCGCGTCTGGATACGGTTTCCAAATCCAACGGTACTGCCTTGTTTACCTTGGATGTGTACCGCGACGGGATGCTGACGGTTCTGGTTGCCCACGCGCCCAAGTTTGGTGGAGTGGTCGCCAGCTATGATGATACGGCGGCTTTGGCCGTTCCGGGTGTCGAAATGGTCCGCCAGATTCCCAGTGGCGTGGCGGTTTATGCCAAAAACACCTTCGCCGCGATGAAGGGACGTGACGCCCTGTCCATCACTTGGGATGATCAGGCAGCGGAAACCCGCAGCTCGGCAGAACTGTACGAAATGCTGTCGATCGCAGCCAAAACCGGGGGCCGTGTGGTGGAGGAGGAGGGCGATCTGTCGGCTCTGCCAAACGCCGCCACTTTGCACGAAGCCGAGTTCCGCTTTCCCTACCTCGCCCACGCGCCGATGGAGACACTTGATGCGGTGATCGAGGTGAAGTCAGGCAAAGCCGAGATGTGGTTTGGCAGCCAGTTCCCAAGCTTTGACAAACCCACCGCTGCGGCGGCATTGGGGATCAAACCTGAAGACGTGACGATCAATGTGTTGCTGGCTGGGGGGTCTTTTGGCCGGCGCGCCCAAGGGTCCGCACATCTGGCGGCCGAGGCCGGGGCGATTGCAAAGGCCGCAGGGCGTGACGGGTGTTTCAAACTGGTCTGGACGCGCGAAGATGACATCCGCGGCGGATATTACCGCCCCATCACGGTACACCAAATGCGTGGTGGCATGGATGCGGAAGGCAAGCTGATTGGGTGGGAAAACACGGTTGCGAACCAGTCGATCATGGCGGGCACCCCGATGGCTGCAATGATGAAAGACGGCATGGATACCACGTCGTATGAGGGGGCTTATGCGCTGCCCTACAGCATCGGCGCGCGGCGCATTGGCTGGGCGCAGGCGGAAAGTGCGGTTCCGGTACTGTGGTGGCGGTCTGTCGGGCACACCCATACTGCCTTTGCGGTAGAGGTGTTCCTGGACGAGTTGTTGGAAAAGGCAGGCAAAGATCCGGTGCAGGGCCGGCTGGACCTGCTGAAGCCCGAGTCTACCCGAGAACGTGGGGTGATTGAGGCGGTGGCGAAGTTGGCCAATTGGCAAGGCCGCAGCGCCAATGGCAAAGGGTACGGCATCGCCATGGTCAAAAGCTTTGGCACCTATGTGGCCGAAGTGGTCGAGGTGGAAGATCGCGGTGGTTTCCCTCATGTCACCCGCGTGTGGTGCGCGGTTGATTGTGGCGTGGCGGTGAACCCCAACATCATTCGCGCGCAGATGGAAGGTGGCATCGGGTACGCCCTTGGCACCGCCCTGTTCAGCGAGATCACTTTGCAACCGGGCGGCACTGTGGCGCAGGATAATTTCGACAATTATCGCATGCTGCGCATCAACGAAATGCCAGTGGTGGAGGTAGAGATTATCGCCAGCCCCGCTGACCCCACAGGTGTCGGTGAACCCGGCGTTCCGCCGCTTGCCCCGGCGATGGCAAACGCTTGGCGTGCGCTGACCGGAAGCACCACTTACCAACTGCCCTTCGCGGCCCCGCTGTCGTGAAAGGACACGCTATGAAAACCCTATCCGCCATTGCGGTTCTGCTGGCCCTTTCCGTGCCTGTGGCAGCGCAAGACACCTTGAAAGCCCCAGCCGAGTTCGACAGCATCACTGACCAGACCGCGCGGTCAGCGGCGCTGTTTCTGGAAATGGGCAAGGTCCTGCAAAGCCCGCGTTGCCTTAACTGTCACCCGGTAAACGGCGGTCCGACCCAAGGCGATGACATGCAGCCCCACCAACCCCCCGTCGTGCGCGGCGAGGCTGATTTTGGCGCACCGGGAATGAACTGCACCACCTGCCATGGGGCCAAGAACGTGCCCTATGCAACGGGTCCGGGCAGTATTCCGGGGCATGAGCCTTGGGCGCTGGCCCCGGTCAGCATGGGCTGGCAGGGGGTCAGTCTGGCCGATATCTGCACCCAGATCAAAGATCCCGCACGCAACGGAGGCCGCGATATGGAGGCGTTGTTTGAACACAATGCCACCGACGGTCTGGTTGGTTGGGGCTGGGAGCCTGGTGAAGGCCGCACCCCTGCCCCAGGCAGTCAGGCCGAATTTGCAGCATTGACCCGCGCTTGGATCAACACAGGGTCGGCCTGCCCGAAGTAAACGCTATGCCGGATGCTAACCCGCATCCGGCATAGGCCACCGCGCGTTCAGAATGACCGGCACCACCCGGCCCGAAAAATCGGCTCGGTCGGCTTCTGACAGCAATCCGTCAAACTTGCGCTCGATGGCCAGCATTGCCAGCCCGTGCAGCATGGAAAACACATCCAGAAATGGCGCAAGTTCGGCCAACCCTGCATCGGGGGCCACGGCCTTGCCAGTTTCTTCGGCAAGGGCGGCAGACAGCAGACCTATGGCGTCAAAGCTGGCGGTTTTGTAATCGGCATTGTTGCGGTCAATCAGATCGCGCCGAAACATCAACTGGTAAATCCCGGGTTCATCAATTGCAAAGCCGACATAAGCCCCAGAAAGCGCACGCAATTTTGCACGCCCCCGCAATTCTGCGTCCACGGCCTGCAACCGCCGCGCCATGATGCCGTAACCGACGATCGCCAGTTCCGTCAGCAACCCGCGCGCTGATCCAAAGTGATGCGCAGGGGCGGCTTGCGACACGCCCACCCGCTTGGCAACGGTCCGCAGCGAAAACTGGTCCAACCCTTCGGTCCGAACCAGTTGCAGCGCTGCCTTTATCAGTCCTGCGCGCAACTGGCCATGGTGATAGGTCTTGATTTCGGGTTGCATCGCCATTCCGCGCTGGACCCTAGCCTTGGTTGGTTGCGGGAAGGGTCGCAGGCAAACCGAACACCTCCGCCGCTGTGCGACCTGCGGCCAGCCCGGCAATCCAGCCAGCCTCGCGCGCCAGCTTGGCCTCGGCGTCGCCAATTCGCCCAAGCACCACTGCGGGCGACAAGGCCACCAGCCCGTCATCATCGCCAATGATCAGATCGCCGGGATGCACAAGGCAACCGCCCGCCACTACCGGGCCGTTGATCACCCCCCGGTCAGCGCCAGTCGGGCCGCGTGGGGTAATCCAACGGGCGAAGACCGCGAAATCATCCCATCCCGCCAAGGTGCCCACATCACGCACCGCCCCATCGACCACCAGTCCCATCACGCCTTTGGCGCGCAGATGGCCTGACAGGATATCACCGATCATCGCGGTGTCGCGGTGCCCGCCTGCGTCGATCACCAGCACATCCCCCGGCCCGATCACATCCAGCACCTGCAACACGGCACCGAAATCCGGCGGTTCGCATCGCACTGTCACCGCCCGGCCAAACAAACGCGGTTGCGCCCCGGCAGGGCGCAGGGGGCGGATGGCGGGGTCGATCTGCCCGGCATCGCGGCCCAGATCGACGGCCACTGCCACGGGAATCGGTTTCCAGCGGGCAATGTCTGCCTTGGTCAGGGTCGGGGCGGCGGAATGCAGGGTCACGGGCATGGCAGGCCTTCTGGATCAGGGAAAAGGATGGGCTTTCAGCACCGTACCAAGGGCCGCAATCCCGGTACGGATGCGGTCCTCGGACGGGGCAGAAAAATTGATGCGGGCGTGGTTGGGCTGCGGTGTTGTGGCAAAGAAACTACCGCCCGGAACATAGGCAACCCGCGCCTGCGGCAGGGCCACGTCGCGCATGAATGCTGTGGCATCAAAGCCTTGAGGGAAGGTGGCCCAGGTGAACAGTCCGCCCGCTGGATCTGTCACAGTTACCTCTTGCGGGAAATGCTGGCGGATGGCGTCCAACATCACCTCTTTCTTCGTGCGATAAGCGGCACACAAGCGGGCGATATGGGTGGCCAGATCATAACGGTCCAGAAACAGGCTCGCCGCCGCCATGTTCAGAGTCGAGGTTTGCGTGTCCGCCGCCACCTTCAACAGTCCCATCCGTTCCAGCAGCGCAGGCGACGCCACCGCCCATCCCAACCGCAGCGCAGGCACCAGAACCTTGGAAAAACTGCCCAGATGGATCACCCTGCCTTGCGTGTCCAGCGACCGCAGGGTGGGTAACGAGGTGCCGCTGAACCGGATATGGCGGTAGGGCGTATCCTCAAGCACGATCACATCATGCTGGTTTGCCAATTCGATCAACCGCTTACGACGTTCCAATGACAGCGTCACCCCGGTCGGGTTCTGAAAATCTGGCACGGTATAGATCATTCGGGCGCGGGGGTTGGCCTGAAGCACGGCCTCCAGCACGTCCATCCGCATTCCATCTGCGTCCATCGCAACCGGGGCATAAGATGGCTGGCTGGGGTTGAAGGCGATCAGCGCGCCAAGAAAGGTGGGATCTTCGGTCACGATCACATCGCCCGGATCGACAAGCATTTTGGCTGCGAAATCCAACCCCTGCTGCGATCCTTGCAGCACCAGCACATCGTCCGCGCTGCAAGCCATTCCATCGGCGACCATCAGCCCGGCAATTTGTTCGCGCAACCGGGGTAGACCGTCTGATGCCGCGTATTGCATGGCCGCGCCACCGGGCGCACCAATCACCTCGCGGAACACCGCGGCCAGTTTTTCGGCGGGAAACAGCGTCGCATCGGGATATCCGCCGCCAAAGGAAATGATCGAGGGATCGCCTCCAAGGGCCAGAAGTTCCCGGATCGCCGAGGGCTGAACAGTCTGCATCCTCTGGGCAAAATGCGGGGTCATGGTGGCTCCTTGATATGTCCCGTCAAGGGACACGGAATTGCCGCCCGATGCAAGCCACCGCGCATGGCGTTCAGGCCTTGGGCTTTGTGCTGCATCAACGGCCTCGCGGCTTGTGCCCCCAAACCAGACAAAACGGTTTGAAGGCGGCAGCGTCATATCTTGCAGCGCGGCCAAAAGATCTGTCTCGGACCGACGGATGATCCTCTGCGCCTCTACACCTACCCGATGACGAAGCGGCGGCCTCCCCCTCAGCGTGTTCACCACGATGCAGGCGTGGCTTTGGACATCATGGATTTGGAAGCGGCTTTTTGGACAGGCTTTAAGTTGCACGACGTTGCCGATGCGCCTGCCCGCCAGTGAAAGCAGTATCTGAACAGGCCAGAGATGTTTGGACTGGAAGGCCTGATCCGATATCTTAGAGCTTCAACATCTGCTTCAGTTCATAAATCAGCTTGAGCGCTGCCATCGGCGTCAGATCGTCCGGCAAGGTTTCTGCCAGCCGTGCCTCAACCCCCGACGGCTTGACAACCACGCGCGGGGCAGGGGGCGGGGCGGCGCGGAACAGGGGCAAATCGTCGATCAGCGTCTTTTGCCGGCTTCCCCCCTCCCGCTCGCCCGATTCCAGCGCCTCCAGCACCACTTTCGCGCGGTCCACCACGACTTGTGGCAACCCTGCCAACCGTGCGACCTGCACGCCATAACTGCGGTCCGCGGCACCTTGTCTGACCTCGTGCAGAAAGATCACGTCGCCGTCCCATTCCTTGACGGTCACAGTCGCATTTTCAACCCCAGCCAGCTTGCCCGCCAACGCTGTCATCTCATGGTAATGGGTGGCAAACAGGGCACGGCAGCGGTTGGCGTCGTGCAGGTGTTCAAGCGTGGCCCAGGCGATGGAAAGCCCGTCATAGGTCGCCGTGCCGCGCCCGATTTCATCGAGGATCACCAGCGCGCGGTCGTCGGCTTGGTTCAGGATCGCCGCCGTTTCCACCATTTCCACCATGAAGGTCGACCGCCCCCGCGCCAGATCATCTGACGCGCCGACCCGGCTGAACAACTGGCTGACGAGGCCAATATGCGCATGGCTGGCTGGCACAAAGCTGCCCGCCTGCGCCAGCACCGCGATCAGCGCATTCTGCCGCAGGAATGTCGATTTACCGGCCATGTTCGGCCCGGTCAGCAGCCAGATCGCCGGAGTTGCGGCATCGGTCAGCGCGCAGTCATTGGCAACAAACGCCCCCTGACCCTGCTTGCGCAGCGCGCGTTCCACCACCGGATGCCTCCCGCCTGTCACAGCAAAGGCGCGGCTGTCATCGACCTGCGGTTCGGCCCAGTTTTCCGCCACAGCCAGATCGGCAAAGCCCGCCGCGACGTCCACCTCGGCCAGCGCGCGGGCGGTGGCGGCAATCGGGGCGGCAGCGTGCAGCACGGCGGCGCGCAACGCCTCAAAATGTCTGCGCTCAATATCCAGCGCATGGTTGCCCGCGTTCAGGATGCGGGTTTCCAGTTCGGACAACTCGACCGTCGTAAAGCGCACCTGCCCTGCCGTGGTCTGGCGGTGAATGAAGGTGTCAGGCATCGCGCGCATGGTGGCTTCATGCGTGGTGGTGGTTTCGATGAAATAGCCGAGTACGTTATTATGCTTGATCTTCAGGCTTGTTACCCCGGTCAGGTCCACAAACTTGGCCTGCATCCCGGCAATCACACCCCGGCCTTCATCGCGCAAGGCCCGGGTTTCATCCAGTTCGGCATCGTACCCGGCGGCCACAAACCCACCATCGCGCAGCAGCAGCGGCGGTTCCGCCACCAAGGCGCGGTCCAGCAGGTCTGTCAGCGCATCATGCCCGACCATTGCCTGCGCTGCATCCGCCAGAATGGCGGGGGCATGGGCCAGCCGGGGCGCAATCTGCCGCGCCTGCTGTAACCCGGCGCGCATCGCTGCCAGATCGCGCGGACCACCCCGGTCCAGCGCAAGGCGTGACAGCGCGCGGTCAATATCGGGCACCCGGCGCAGCAGGTCGCGTAAGCCGTCTCGCAAGCCCGCGTCCTGCACCAGATGCCGCACCGTCGCCTGCCGTGCATGGATCAATGCCAGATCGCGCGAAGGCGCTGAAATCCGCCGTTCCAACAGCCGCGCGCCCGGTGCCGTGACAGTCCGGTCCACCACCCCCAGCAACGACCCATCCCGCCCGCCCATCATGGCTGATGTCAGTTCAAGACTTCGCCGGGTGGCCGCGTCAATCTGCATCGCGCCACCGGGGCTCTCCTTGACCGGGGGCCGCAGCAGCGGCAGCTTGCCGCGTTGGGTCAGGTGCAGGTAATCAACCAGCCCGCCAAGGGCCGACACTTCGGCCCGGTCGAAATTGCCAAATGCCTCTAGTGACGCCACGCCATAGATGCCGCACAGCCGCGCCTCGGCCCCAGTAGAATCGAAACTGCCCCGTGATAGGGGGGTGAGCGCCGCCCCTGTGTCCTCGATCAGTGCCGCCAGGTCGCGCTCTCGAACCTCTGACACCAGAACCTCACGCGGGACCAGCCGCGCCAGTTCCGGCCCCAGCCGCACCAGCGGGCAGGCGACCACCCGCACTTCGCCTGTGGAAATATCGACCCAAGCCAGCGCCGCCTCGTCGCGCACTTCGGCCCAGGCGCACAGGTAGTTGTGCCGACGCGCCTCTAGCAGGCTGTCTTCAGTCAAGGTGCCGGGCGTCACCAGCCGCACCACATCGCGCTTGACCACCGACTTGTAGCCGCGCTTTTTCGCCTCGGCGGGGTCTTCCAACTGTTCCGCAATCGCCACGCGAAAGCCCTTGCGGATCAGGGTCAGTAAATACCCTTCCGCTGCATGCACCGGTACGCCGCACATGGCAATCGGTTCGCCCTGATGAAAGCCCCGCTTGGTCAGCGCAATGTCCAAAGCGACCGAGGCCGCCAGTGCGTCGTCAAAGAACATCTCGTAGAAATCGCCCATCCGGTAGAACAGCAGCGCGCCGGGATTGCGGCCCTTGATCTCCAGATACTGCGCCATCATCGGCGTGGTGGCGTCATCGGTCACGTAGCTCTCCCCTTGTCCGGGCTGATCTTAGCCAGCGGCGGGCAAAGGGGGAAGGGCGCTACAGCACATAGCGTGACAGGTCGGCAGACCGCGACAGCGCGCCGATGTTGGTTTCCACAAAGGCAGCGTCGACAGTCACCGCCTCGCCTGAGCGGTCGGGGGCGGTGAAGGACAGTTCCTCAAATACCCGCTCCATCACAGTATAAAGCCTGCGCGCGCCGATGTTTTCGATCGTGGCGTTCACCTCTGCCGCGATGCCGGCCAATGCTGCGATGCCATCAGTCGTAAAGGTCACGGTCACGCCCTCAGTGCCCATCAGCCCTGCATATTGCAAGGTGAGCGCGTTTTCGGTTTCCGTCAGGATGCGGATAAAATCGCGTTCTGTCAGTGGCTGCAACTCTACCCTGATCGGCAACCGGCCCTGCAACTCCGGCAGCAGGTCTGATGGTTTGGCGATATGAAAGGCACCGCTTGCGATGAACAGGATATGATCGCTTTTGACCGGGCCGTATTTGGTAGAAACGGTCGTCCCCTCAATCAGCGGCAACAAATCGCGCTGAACGCCTTCGCGGGACACATCCGCCCCGCGCGCATCGCTGCGCGCACAGATCTTGTCGATCTCATCCAGAAACACGATGCCATTTTCCTGCACCGCCTCCAGTGCCGCCTCTTTTATCGCCTCATCGTCCAGCAGTTTGTCAGCCTCTTGGCTGATCAGCACTTCGTAACTGTCGGCGACTGATAGCCGTTTGCGGGTCGACCGCACGCCAAAGGTCTTGCCGAGCAGGTCTTGCAGGCCCTGCATCTGCGCCTCCATCCCCGGCTGGCCACCCATCATCGGCATGGCGGGGGCGGCGTCGGTCACGTCGATTTCAATCATCGTGTCGTCCATCTCGCCACGCTTCAGCTTGGCGCGGAACATCTCTCGCGTTTGTTCGCGGGCGTCCTTGCCGGCCAGCGCCTCCAGCACCCGATCTTCTGCCGCCTTCTGGGCGCGGGCCTTTACGTCTTCGCGCATCCGGGCGCGGGTGTCGTTGATCGCCACATCCATCAGATCGCGGATGATGCTGTCCACATCGCGACCCACATAGCCTACTTCGGTGAACTTGGTGGCTTCGACCTTCAGAAATGGCGCTTTCGCCAGCTTGGCCAGACGGCGACTGATTTCGGTTTTACCCACGCCGGTCGGCCCGATCATCAGGATGTTCTTGGGGTACACCTCATCGCGCAGCGCATCACCCAGCCGTTTGCGGCGCCAGCGGTTGCGCAGCGCCACGGCGACAGCGCGTTTGGCATCGGCCTGCCCGATGATGAACCGGTCAAGTTCAGATACAATCTCACGCGGGGTCAGGTCGGTCATTGCGCGGCTCCGTAAGGGGGCAGGTTATTTTTGCCGGGAAAGTCGGGCAGGCTGCGCATCAAACGGCTGCGCAGGCGTTCCCACTGCGCCCCCAACAACACAAGGCCAAGGCCAAGGAAGACAATCACCAGGGACGATCCGTCAAACAGCGTAAAGGCAAGCGCCACTGCATAGGCTGCCCCCGATACAAGGAACGAACGCCGATCAATCACAATGGCGACGCAAGCGATGATCAGCAGGAATGCCAGCAGCAGCAGTTGCGACCCTGCCGCCCCGGTATCCAGCAGGTTCAGCGCGATGGTGTTCACGATCAGCGGGGCCGATACCACATGCAGCCAAAATCCGGTGGTGGACCGCGTGCTGACCCGGTGGGGGTCCGACATGTCAAACCGCATTGCCAGCGCAAAGGTTGCAAGGCCAAAGGCGACCGACAGCCACGCCAGCGACCCATGCCCCGAAAAGCGCAGCAAAGCCATTCCTTCATCGGGTGCCAGATTATTGGCCGCCAGCAGGGACCACAGGGTGGTAAATGCCGCACAGGCAATCAGGGCGGCATCAAACGGCACCCGGAAAGTGCGATAGTGAATCAGCATCACGACGCCAACGGTCGCCCAGGCAAGCGCCCCACTGTTCAGGACCGAGTCTACACCAAAGCTGGTCGCCAGTGCCCAGCCCAAGGTCCCCGCTGTCAATGCAGACATCACCGACAGCGCGATAGAGGGCGCAATCATCCGGCGTTTAAGGGTAAAGTAATTCGACAACACCGCCAGCGCTGCCAAGGTGATCAAGGCCAGCAGAATTGTCTTCGCCCCGGCCTGCCCGTCAAAATTCCAGCCGATCACCGCCGTCAGCGCCGCCCAGCCCCCGAACAAGATGGTCAGTCCGACGACGATGAAAATCTCGTTGAAGCCTTTGAACAGCACGAAGGGTTCTTCCACCGGGCTGGTCGCAGCTTGTGCGGACCTGCGGGTTTCGGCCAAGGCAGCCATGCTGGCCGCCTGTTCCTCGGTGATCAGGCCACGCGAAACGGCGGCGCGCAGGTCGTTCGGGTCTATAGTCATGCGGGGGCCTTGATGGTTTCAACGGTCAGTTTACCGTTGGTGAAAACGCAGATGTCGGCAGCGATTGCCATGGCGCGGCGCGCGATGTCCTCGGCGGGCAGGTCCGTGGTCATCAATCCGCGTGCGGCGGCAAGCGCAAAGTTGCCGCCCGACCCGATGGCCGCCACGTCATGTTCCGGTTCCAGCACGTCGCCCGCCCCGGTGATGACATACAGATCGCGCCCGTTGGTCACAATCAGCATGGCTTCCAGATTGCGCAGGTATTTATCCATTCGCCAGTCTTTCGCCAGATCAACGCAAGCGCGGGCCAGTTGGCCAGGGGCGGAGTCCAGCTTTTTCTCCAGCCGCTCCAATAAGGTAAAGGCATCAGCGGTCGATCCGGCAAAGCCTGCGACCACGTCATGGCCCCCGGGCGACAGGCGGCGCACCTTGCGCGCGGTGCCTTTGATCACGGTGTTGCCAAGGCTGACCTGCCCGTCACCCGCAACCACCACCATGCCACCCCTGCGCACTGCCAGAATGGTGGTGCCGTGCCAGCCTGGAAATTTATCGTCCGCCATAGGAAACCCCGATTGTGCTGCCCCTATATGGCCGTGCAGGATGCGCCGCACAAGAAGGGGACGCACTTGGGGCCGGTGTTGCATATCTATCTGCATTCGCCGTGGCGCGAACAGGCAGCGGCGGGCGGCGTCAACTTCTTTGAACGCCTGCGTGCGGCCTTGCCCCATTGGCGGCTGGAATTTCACCCCGATACAGAGAGCGAACGTCTGCAAGCGATTGGCCGGGGCTATGGTCTGTTCCATATGCAAGAGCCGGTGGGCGGCCGGATTTTGTGCCTGCGCAAAGCCTATCACTTTCCGTTCTGGCGGATCGAGGCAACGAACGAGCGCTGGCATTTTGACGTGGCAAAGGCAGAGTTTGACCCCGCCGAGGTGACCGCTGATCAGGCTGCCGCCTTTCACACCCGCTGGCGGCCCAAGATTTTCCGCGATGGTCCTGTCACGAAAGACGGCTTTGTGTTCATCCCGCTGCAAGGCCGCATCCGCGACCATCGGTCGTTCCAATCGGCCAGTCCTTTGGCAATGATAGAGACTGTTTTGAAACAGGACGCGCGCCCCATTCGCGCCACCCTGCACCCCAAGGAAAGCTATTCCCCCGCCGATCTGGCCGCGCTTGATGATTTGACGGCGCGCTTCCCTCGCTTTGCTGTCGTGCAGGCCGATACCAAAGACTTGCTGGCCGGTTGCGACTATGTAGTCACGCAAAATTCAGGTGTGGCGCTTACCGGGTATTTTGCGGGGAAACAGGCAGTTCTGTTTGCAGGCAGCGATTTTCATCATATCGCAGGGTCAGTCCCGCGCGATGGGGTAGCGACAGCCTTTGCGCGCGCCAAAGGCCCCGCGCCGGATTTCGCCGCCTATCTGTGGTGGTTTTTCAAACGCCATGCGATCAACGGGGGAGCGCCAGAGTGCGAGGCGCAAATCAAGGCGCGGTTGTTGCGCCACGGTTGGCCGGTAGAGGGGGGCTAAGATGGCCGAAGACGCGTTGATAGCAACCGCGATGCAGGCGTTTCGCCGCCTCGCGCGGCCAATGGATCTGAAATTGGGGCAGTTTAGCGCGACCGTGATGTCGGCCAGCGACGACCCGCCGCATGCGGTGTTGCGCCTGACGGATGGCGACAGGGTGTTGATCCTGAAATGGCACAGCCGACCAAAGGCGGCGCGCGAACTGGTGAAATCTGCCGAGGCCCAGACCGCTGCGCGCATCGCCCTGCAAGGTGTGCCGGGCCTGCATGTGCCGCGTGTTGTGGCCACGGGATTTGCGGAAAAGTCGGTGTTGCTGGAACCGCCCATCGGTCAACCGCTGGAGGACACTGGCGCCGATCTAGGCCGGGCGGCGCATTGGCTAGATATGTTTCACGCCAAGACCATGACCGCGCCGCGCGCGTTTCAACCTAAATTCATGCAGGCGCATGTAGAGCGGATGGCGGCAGATGCTGCGCGTCGTCCGCAATCTTTGCCCGATGCGGACGGGTTTCAACGCTGCGCCAGCCT
>JANNNF010000109.1:0-4803 GCA_031398405.1 Rhodobacterales bacterium
TACTGGTGGTGCCAGCTTCTGATATTGATCTGAACCCGGAAATATCAGCCTCAGCGCTGCCCTGAAGGTCGTCGCTCCCGACACCACCAACCAGAGTTTCTTTGTCCTCTGCGCCCAACAGCGTGAAAGCCCCCCCAGCGCCGATCAGATAATCTTCACCACCTTCCCCGTTCAGCAACCCGAGCTTCATACCCATTCACCGCCCGAAGAACCGCAAATGCGGTATCAGGCAGTGCTTTCAAATGCTGCAAGGTTGCCCTTGGCCGTAGTGATCACGTCGCAATCCGCCACAGAGGCGGCCAAAGATCACCGCCCCACTGACCAACCGCCTTCACGCGCGCTGCCCGGTTCAGATCGTGGCGTTGGTCGCCCCGCCGTCCAGCAAGATGTTCTGCCCCACGATAAACCCCGCGTGCTGGCTGCACAAAAACGCGCAGGCCGCGCCAAACTCGGACGCGGTGCCATAACGGCGCGCGGGGATGCCTTCCATTCGGGCCGACCGGGCCGCATCACGGCTGATCCCCTGCGTCGCCATCACGCCCGCGTCCAGCGCTGTGGCACGGTCGGTGTCATGGATGCCGGGCAGCAGGTTGTTGATGGTCACACCGGACGGTGCCACCTGCCGGGCCGTGCCGGCGACAAAGCCGGTAAGGCCCGTGCGCGCGGCATTGGACAGGCCCAGTTGCGGCACCGGGGCCTTGACCGACTGGCTGGTGATGTTGACCACCCGGCCCCAGCCCTGCGCTATCATCCCCGGAAGACACGCCTGCATCAGCGCAATCGGCGTCAGCATATTGGCGTCCAGTGCCTTGATGAAATCATCCCGGCTCCAGTCGCTCCAGATACCCGGGGGGGGGCCGCCCGCATTGGTGACCAGTATGTCAATCGCTCCTGCTGCGGCCAGCACGGCAGTGCGCCCAGCCTCGGTGGTGATATCGGCAGCGACTGCAGTGACCTGCACGTCATAGGTGGCGCGGATGAAGGTGGCAGTGGCCTCCAACGCCTCGGCACCACGCGCGTTGATCACAAGATCGACACCTGCAGCCGCCAAAGCCTCGGCACAGCCGCGCCCCAGCCCCTTGGATGCTGCACACACCAACGCGCGTTTGCCTCTTATTCCCAGATCCATGCGTCTCATCCTTTTCAAATCTTATCGCCAGACCTTAACAGTCTGGCCCATGGCCTGAAACCCCGACCCCCATAAGTCCTGTAAAAACCCGAAACGCGCCCCGGTCAGAACACACACCTGCCTGACGCTTTACCAATTCTGCCCCTTCACAGCCCTGCGGTACAATTGACGCACTGCCCCGTCCTTTGATAGCTGCTCTCAATCACTCGCCTCGCGATAGCAAAGGCCATCTGCTCATGCCCGACCCCTCTGCCTTGCCGTTTCAGGCTGCTCAAGTGTTTCACGCCGACGATATCTTCGTCAGCCACGGCGTGAACCTTGATGAAGGTCTGGCGTTGCCCGGCGCTGTGGTGATGGGCGATATCTATTCACTGGATGACCGGGCACGCCCTCTGAAGCTGCTGATCATTCGCACGGGTGAAGGCGCGGCACCACACGTGGCGGCAGGGTCAGACGTGGGCACTCCCGGCGATCCGGTGCACACGCAGGCGCGCTATACCTTCATGGGGGCAGATGGCACATCAGTTGATCTGATGCTGCTGGCCCATGGTGGGGCTGGGGGAACGGCACTGTATGCCCTGCCGCTGTCCCCTTTGGGCACACGCACCGACTATACGTTGGTCAACATCGACACTGCCCCCGAGGAAGCCCGTCTGGCCGATCTGATGTGCATTTCCTTTGCGCGGGGCACCATGGTGACAATGGCAGGTGGCGCGCAGCGGGCCATAGAAAGCCTTGCCCCCGGTGACAAAGTGTTGACCCGCGACCACGGCCCCCAGCCTGTCCGCTGGCTGGGCCGCGCCACGTTGCGGGCGGTCGGGGCCTTTGCCCCGGTGGTTATCGCGGCAGGAACGCTTGGCAATGCGGGCGATCTGATCGTCAGCCAGCATCACCGGATGTTTCTTTATCAACGTAAACGCACCTCCGGCATGGCCACATCTGAACTGCTGGTGCAGGCCCGGCATCTGGTCGATGATGACCATGTCTTCATCCGTGAAGGCGGCTTCATCGACTATTTCGCCCTGGTGTTTGACCGCCACGAAATCATCTATGCCGAAGGCGTTCCCGCCGAAAGCCTGATGGTCAACGACGCCACGGTCAACCGCCTGCCCGGTGAACTTGCCGATGATGTAAAAGCCCGCTTCCCCGGCCTCGCCCAAGTGCAACATTTCGGCACCGAGGCGGGACGCCAGTTTCTGGAATCCGTGGGCCCTACGACGCTCTACCAACCGCGCCGCCCCAAACGCTGATCCCCAGACTTATCTGAAACTTGCATCCTCTGTGCAAAATATCGGCCTAAGGGTCAAGCTCGTGTGACCCCCCGGTCCGACACTCTCAACAAACGCTGCCGCCCTCAAGGCACGCCCATAGACGCCCCCCCCCCAATCCGCTAAACCGCGCCCCATGAACACGAACACAAAACCCCTGCCGCCCGAAATTGCCCGCAGACGCACCTTTGCGATCATCTCGCACCCCGATGCGGGCAAGACCACGCTGACCGAAAAGTTCCTGCTGTTTGGCGGGGCGATCCAGATGGCGGGGCAAGTGCGAGCCAAGGGCGACGCGCGGCGCACCCGGTCGGATTTCATGAAGATGGAGCAGGAACGCGGGATTTCGGTCTCTGCCTCGGCCATGTCTTTCGATTTCCGCCAGTACCGCTTCAACCTTGTCGATACCCCTGGCCACAGTGACTTTTCCGAAGACACCTATCGCACCCTGACGGCAGTGGATGCGGCGATCATGGTGATCGACGGGGCCAAGGGCGTGGAATCCCAGACTCGCAAGCTTTTTGAGGTCTGCCGCCTGCGCGACCTGCCGATCCTGACTTTTTGCAACAAGATGGACCGCGAATCCCGCGATGTGTTCGAGATCATCGACGAGATACAGGAAAACCTTGCCATTGACGTGACGCCTGCAAGTTGGCCCATCGGCGTGGGGCGCGAGTTTGTCGGGGCCTATGATCTGCTGCATGACCGGCTGGAAATCATGGACCGCGCCGACCGGAACAAGGTTGCGGAGTCCATCAAAATTTCGGGCCTTGATGACCCAAAACTGGCCGAACATGTGCCACCGGAGTTATTGGCAAAACTGCGCGAAGATCTTGAAATGGCCCGCGCTTTGCTGCCGGCCTTTGACCGCACGTCCTTTCTGAACGGTTCGATGACGCCGATCTGGTTTGGCTCTGCGATCAACTCCTTTGGCGTAAAGGAATTGATGGATGGCATCGGGGAATACGGCCCCGAACCACAGCCCCAGACCGCAGCCGAACGCCAGATCGCGGCGGACGAAGACACGGTCACCGGCTTTGTGTTCAAGGTGCAGGCCAATATGGATGCCAAGCACCGCGACCGGGTGGCCTTTGTCCGGCTTGCCAGCGGCCACTTTGAACGCGGCATGAAGCTGCTGCATGTGCGCTCGAAAAAACAGATGGCGATTGCCAGCCCGGTGATGTTCCTTGCCGCCGACCGTGAGTTGGCCGAAGAAGCCTGGGCCGGCGATATCATCGGCATCCCGAACCACGGCCAGTTGCGCATCGGCGACGCGCTGACCGAGGGCGAATCTTTGCGCTTCACTGGCATACCATCTTTCGCGCCTGAACTGCTGCAAGGCGTGCGCGCGCTGGACCCACTGAAGGCCAAGCATCTGGAAAAGGCACTGACCCAGTTTGCCGAGGAAGGCGCTGCCAAAGTGTTCAAACCGATGATTGGCTCTGGCTACATCGTCGGCGTCGTGGGGGCTTTGCAGTTTGAGGTTCTGGCCAGCCGGATTGAACAGGAATATTCCCTGCCGGTGCGGTTTGAAGGATCGAACTTCACTTCGGCCCGCTGGATTTCGGGCGACAAAGACGCGGTGGACCGCATGATCAATGTCAACAAGGGCCATATCGCGCATGACAGCGATGGCGACCTCGTGTTCCTGACCCGCCTGCAATGGGACATCGACCGCGTGGTGCGCGATTATGAAGGGGTCAAGCTGACCGCGACCAAAGAGATGATGGTTTAGGTGCCAAACCGACGCACTTGACCCCATGACCTTGACCTCGCGCGTAATTCCAGATATCGCGCGGGACAGGTCACTCATGGCCGCCGACGCCGGGACGCCCGGACAAGAATTGCGTCCCCCAACAGTTGCGGTCCGATACCGCATTCATAGGACGCTGATGACCAAATTTTCCGACCTCGCGCTGGACCCCCGCGTGCTGCAAGCCGTGACAGACACCGGCTATGAAATTCCCACGCCGATTCAGGAACAAGCCATTCCGCCCGCCCTTCTGGGCCGCGATGTGCTTGGCATTGCCCAAACCGGCACCGGCAAGACTGCCAGCTTCGTGCTGCCGATGATCACCCTCCTGGGTCAGGGCCGCGCGCGCGCGCGGATGCCCCGGTCGCTGGTGCTTGCCCCTACCCGCGAACTCGCGGCTCAGGTGGCCGAGAATTTCGATACATACGCCAAGCACACCAAGCTGACGAAGGCCCTGCTGATCGGCGGCGTGTCCTTTGGTGAACAGGACAAGCTGATCGACCGCGGCGTTGATGTGCTGATTGCGACACCGGGCCGCTTGCTCGACCATTTTGAGCGTGGCAAGCTGATGCTGAACGGCGTGCAGATCATGGTGGTGGATGAAGCCGACCGGATGCTCGACATGGGGTTCATCCCCGATATCGAACGCATTT
>JANNNF010000126.1:0-5022 GCA_031398405.1 Rhodobacterales bacterium
CGCCGGGGGTTTCACACCCCCGGACCCCCGTGGGATATTTGGCGACAGAAAATGCAAATTTTAGGTAAAGTTTAGTGAGTTGGGCTCGGTAGCCCGTGGCTTGCTCCGGTTGGTTTGATGCGGGTAAGGTCGGCAAAAGCCCTTGGTGGCAAAAAAAAGGGGCGGCATGGCACGGGTTCTGGTCACAGGGGCGGATGGGTTTATCGGATCGCATCTGGTGGAGGCATTGGTGGCCGCAGGGCATGAGGTGCGGGCGCTTGCGCAGTATAACTCGTTCAATTCCTGGGGCTGGCTAGACCATGTGGCTTGCCGCGATGCCATTGAAGTGGTTTCGGGCGATGTGCGCGATGCGCAGTTCTGCAACGGTTTGGCCAAAGACATTGACACGGTGTTCCATCTGGCCGCGTTGATCGCCATCCCCTATTCCTATGCAGCGCCAGACAGTTATGTGGAAACCAACGTGCGGGGCACGCTGAACGTCTGTCAGGCGGCGCTGAACATGGGGTGTTCGCGGGTGATTCATACCTCGACATCAGAAGTCTATGGCTCCGCGCAATATGTGCCGATGGACGAGGCGCATCCCTTGCAGCCGCAATCGCCCTATTCCGCCAGCAAGATCGGCGCCGATGCCATGGCGATGAGCTTTTTCAACGCCTATGACCTGCCGCTGACCATTGCGCGGCCCTTCAACACTTATGGCCCGCGTCAATCGGCGCGCGCGGTGATCCCAACCATTATCACCCAGATTGCCGCCGGGGCCAGACAGATCAAGCTGGGCGATCTGACCCCGACCCGCGATTTCAACTATGTGGCCGATACCTGCGCCGGATTTCTGGCCCTCGCCGGGGCGGATGCGGCAGTGGGTGAGACGGTGAACATCGGGTCGAATTTCGAGATCTCGGTGGGGGATACGCTGTTGATGATCCGCGACATCATGGGGTCAGATGTCGACTTCGTGCAAGATGAGGTCCGCCTGCGGCCCGGCAAATCAGAGGTGCGAAGGTTATGGTGCGACAACACCCGCATCGCAGCCCTGACGGGCTTTGCCCCCGCCTATACGATCCGCCAAGGGTTGGAGGCAACAGTTGCGTGGTTCACCGATCCGGTCAATCTGGCCAGCTACAAGGCGGACCGCTACAATGTTTGATGCGCTGATCGGGGTGGTGCGCGACCACTATGGGGCATCGGGCCTCATCCCTCTGCATGCCCCGGTCTTTGCGGGCCGCGAGGCGGAGTATGTGGCCAACACCGTTCGCAGCACCTTTGTGTCGTCGGTCGGGGCGTATGTGGACCGGTTTGAGGCCGACATGGCCGCCTATACCGGGGGCGGGCCGGGCGGTGGCGGTGGTAAATGGCACTGCTGCCTTGCACATGGCGCTGCTGCTGGCCGGGGTGGGGCAGGGCGATCTGGTGATCACCCAAAGCCTGACCTTTGTCGCCACATGCAACGCCATTGCCTATTGCGGGGCTCATCCGGTGTTTTGCGATGTTGACCGCGCCACCATGGGCCTGTCGCCCGATGCGGTAGAGGCGTGGCTGGCGGAGCATGCCGTGCTAGGGGCGGACGGGGTAGCCCGGGTTGGGGGCCGCGTGGTGCGGGCTTGCGTGCCGATGCACACCTTTGGTCATCCGGTCCGGTTGGCGGAACTGGTGCAGCTGTGCGCCCGATGGGGGCTGGTGCTGATCGAGGACGCGGCGGAATCGCTGGGGTCCACTTATCATGGTCGCCATACCGGTACGGTGGGCCGCATTGGTACCCAAAGTTTCAACGGGAACAAGATTCTGACCACCGGTGGCGGCGGCATGATTCTGACCGATGCCGCCTTGGGTGCGCGCGCCAAGCATCTGACCACCACGGCCAAGCAGCCCCATGCCTTTGAATATGTGCATGACGAGGTTGGCTACAACTACCGCCTGCCGAACCTGAATGCGGCTTTGGGTGTGGCGCAACTGGAGCAGTTGGAAGGGTTTGTCGCGGAGAAGCGCGCGCTGGCGGCGCGGTATGCGCAGGCATTATCAGGGTTGGTCGAGGTGATGGCAGAGCCTGCGGGGTGTCGGTCAAACTATTGGCTGAACGCGTTGATCTGTGAGGATCTGGCGATGCGCGACGCGATGCTGGCGGCGACCAATGCCGCCGGAGTGATGACGCGGCCGATCTGGGCCTTGATGACCCGGTTGCCGATGTATGTTGCGGCATTGCGGGGGCCATTGCCGGTGTCGGAATGGCTGGAGGCGCGGGTGGTCAACATCCCGTCGGGCATCCGTAGTCATAGGTCGGGGCCATGAGGAAGGTTGCCGTCTTTACCGGGTCGCGCGCCGAGTATGGCTTGCTTGCCCGGCTGATGGGACTGTTGCGGGATGCGCCCGAGATGCAGCTGCAGGTGATTGCTGGGGCCATGCATTTTGCGCCCGAGTTTGGCCAGACTTGGCGGGGCATTGTGGCAGACGGCTTTGCCATCGATGCGCAGGTCGAGATGTTGTTGGCGTCTGACACCCCAGTGGGCGTGGTAAAATCGCTTGGCCTTGGCACCATTGGCATGGCTGATGCGCTGGCGCGGCTGGACCCCGATCTGTTGGTGATCTTGGGCGACAGGTTCGAGGCATTGGCTGCAGCACAGGCCGCGTTGATCATGGGCATCCCGATTGCGCATATCCATGGCGGCGAGATTTCCGAAGGCGCCTATGACGATGCCATTCGCCATGCAATCACCAAAATGGCGACCCTGCATTTCGTCGCGGCCGAGCCCTACCGCCAACGGGTGATCCAGATGGGCACACCGCCGGATCGCGTGTTCACGGTGGGTGCGCCAGGGCTGGACGGCCTGCGCGAAGGGGTGATGCCCTTGGCTGAGGTGTCCGCCAGTCTGGACTTTGCGATCCGTCCGCCTTTTGTGCTGGCGACCTATCATCCGGTGACATCGGGCCATGAAGACCCGGGCGCGGGGATTGCCGAGTGTCTGGCGGGGCTGGACGCCGTGCCGGATGTGCAGGTGATTTTCACCTATCCCAATGCCGACAACGGTGGGCGGGCGATCATTGCGGCGATTGAGGCTTGGGTGGCTGGCAACCGGACACGCGCCGTGGCGGTGCCGTCGCTTGGCACCGCGCGCTACCGGGCGGTCATGGCAGCGGCGGCGGCGGCTTTGGGCAATTCGTCGAGCGGGATTATCGAGGCCCCGGGCTTTCGGGTGCCAACGATCAATGTGGGCATCCGTCAGAGGGGGCGACTGGCTGCGGCATCTGTGCGCCATGTGGCGGCGGACCGGGGGGCCGTTGCGGCAGGCCTGCACTGGGCGCTGTCGGACGCAGGGCGCAGCGTAGCGGCAACGGCCGTAAACCCCTACGGCCAGGGCAATGCCGCGCAATCGATTTTCGCCGGGCTGACCGGCCCGCTGCCGGATGGCCTGCCGTTTCACGATCTGGAGGCCTGAATGTCCCATGTGATGATCATTGCCGAGGCCGGGGTCAACCATAATGGCAAGCTGGATCTGGCGATGGCGCTGATTGATGCGGCAGTGGAAGCCGGGGCCGACGCGGTCAAGTTCCAGACCTTCAAAGCCGATGCGCTGGCGCAAGCCACCGCACCGAAAGCCGCCTATCAGGATCGTCAGATCGGCGATCAGGTCAGCCAGCATGACATGCTCAAAGCGCTGGAATTGCCGCAAGCATGGCATCTCGCGTTGCAGGATCATGCAGCCAAGCGGGGCATCGACTTCATATCGACCGCGTTTGATTTTGCCAGTCTGGCATTTTTGGAAACCCTGAACCTGCCGTTCTACAAGGTGCCCTCGGGCGAGTTGACCAATGCGCCCCTGCTGTGGCAGTTTGCCCGCACTGGGCGGCCTTTGGTCGTATCGACCGGCATGGCCACGCTAGCCGAGGTGGAACAGGCCCTTGCTGTGATCACCCACGCCTTGGGGTCGCTGGTGGAACCGACAGGGATGGCGCAGGTCTGGCAGGCATGGGGCAGTCCGGCAGCGCGGGCGCGGTTGCGCGGGCATGTGACACTGCTGCATTGCACGTCGCAATACCCCACCCCGATGGCCGAGGTGAACCTTGCCGCCATGGCGACGCTGACGGCGGCCTTTGGGTTGCCTGTTGGCTATTCCGACCATACGCAAGGCATCACCGTTCCGATTGCCGCTGTAGCCTTGGGGGCGAAGGTGGTGGAAAAGCACCTGACCACGGATCGCAGCCTGCCCGGCCCCGACCATGCCGCGTCCCTGGAGCCTGCAGAGTTTGCCGCCATGGTGGCGGGTATCCGTGATGTATCAGCAGCGCTTGGCAGCGCCATCAAGGCCCCACAAGCCAGCGAGTGGGACACCCGTCGCGCCGCCCGCCAGACGCTGGTCGCCGCGCGCGACATTGTGGCAGGCGGGGTGTTGGTGCGGGATGATCTGACCACGGCACGGGCTGGCCAAGGCCGAGCGGCGGCGGATTTGTGGGATGTAGTGGGCCGCGTCGCCCCCCGCGATATTGCCACCGGTGCGGGGGTGGACGTTTGACCCGCGCCATCTTGCTTGGGGCCGGGGGTCATGCGCGGGTGGTGCTGGCACTGGCGCGGAGTTTGGGATTTGACGTGGTGGGGGTTTGTGATCCGACGATCACTGGGCAATGGCAATGGCAGGGGCTGGTGGTGTTGGGCGATGACAGCGCCTTGCGGGCTCAGGACCGGGATATCGTGCTGCTGAACGGTCTTGGCAAACTGCCGGGGGGGACGCGGCGGCGCATGGTGCAAGACCACTGGCAGGGTCACGGCTTTGCCTTTCCAGCGCTGGTGCATCCGGCGGCTTGGGTCGCGCCCGATGCAGCCCTTGGCGCAGGGGTGCAGGTGATGGCCGGGGCTGTGGCGCAGCCGGGGTGCCGGCTGGGGCCGGGCACCATCGTGAACACCCGCGCCGGGGTGGACCATGACTGCACCCTTGGAACCGACGTGCATATCGCCCCGGGTGCCACCTTGTGTGGCGGGGTGACGGTGGGCGATGGTGCGTTCGTAGGGGCCGGGGCCACGGTTGTGCAGGG
>JANNNF010000138.1:0-1742 GCA_031398405.1 Rhodobacterales bacterium
GGCTGCCCCGAAACACAAAGATGAACCATTCGGCAGGTTTGCGGACCCACGGGTTGCGGGCGGATTTGGCAAGCGCGATGGCATTGGCCAGAAAGAACCCGAAGATCAAAGCCAAAGCCCCGAAATACACGTTCCAGATCAACCCCGACCCGATCAGCGTGAACTGCTGGCATAGGGTAAAATCACTGCGCGGCAACAGCTTTTCGCCGATTCCAAGTGACCTGAACGCATATTGGCTGATGGTCTCAAGACAGCTCATGCGCCCGCCTTTCGCATGGCTTCGCCCGCTGCCGTGGCTTGACCCTTGGACAATCTGGCAGAGATGCGGGTCAGGGCGATTTCAGACAGCTTGGTGAAACTCAGGTAGAACACCAGCAGGAACAAAAAGTAATAAAGCCGCCAGTCCGGGTGCGGGTATTCATACGCCTGCGTCTTGGATCCACCCAGTTCCCGCGCCCAGTAGACGATATCCTTGACACCCAGCAAGAACAGCAGCGGCGTCGCCTTGATCAGGATCATCCACAGGTTCGACAAGCCGGGCAGGGCAAACACCCACATCTGCGGCATCAGGATGCGGCGAAACACTTGCGCATTTGACATGCCATAGGCTTCGCCGGTTTCAAGCTGCGCACGCGGCACCGCCTGCATCGCGCCATACAGAACATTGGCCGCAAATGCCCCGAACACGATGGAAAAAGTGAACACCGCAAGGAAAAACCCGTAAATCTGGTGCCAGATTTGTGGCGAGTTGCTGGACGGAATCTTGGCTTCGGGGCAGACGCGGAACTCCAGCCCCTGGCGAACAGGTTCGGTCCAGTCGGGGCAGCGCACCTGATGCACAATCCATTCGATGCCCTGATCCAAAGCAATGACAAAGAACAGGAAAAACACGATGTCGGGGATGCCGCGCACCATGCCGGAATAGCCTTTGCCGATCATTCGCAGCGGCAAAAACGGGCTACGCGCAGCCATCGCCCCGCCAAACCCCATGGTCAGGGCCACTGGGGCTGTGATGGTGATCAGTGTCAGCAAGGTCAGGAATGACCAATAGAAATCAATGTGCTTGCCTGTGGTCAGGTAGCACAGGAACCATGACAGCCCCTCGATGGATTTCGGATCAACGCAGGACGCGAACATGACAAGGACGCGCCCCCCGATTTTCGAGGGGCGCTATGCCTTAGAACTTGGCGGTTTCAGGACTGAAGTTTTTCTCAATCAATTTGTTGAGGCTGCCATCATCCTTCATCGACTGAATGGCCGCGTTCAGCTTTTCCTTCAGTTCGGTATCGGACGACCGCAGGCCAAGGCCCACACCGTCGCCAAGTTGCACGGGTTCGCCGACGAACATCAGCGCGCCACCGGATTCCGCTACGATCGGGGCAAGGAAATCCTTGTCGGCAAACACAGCCACAGCTTCGCCGTTTTTCACGGCGGCGATGGATTCGTCCGGGGTCGCAAATTCCAGCACGGTCGCACCGGATTCCGCCACATAGCCTGCCTGAATGGTCGAAACCTGTGCCGCCACAACGCCGGTTTTCACATCAACATCCGCGGTGGCCGCAACATAAGCCGAGGCTGCAGGCGGGAAATAGTTCTGCGTGAAATCAATGACTTCCTCGCGCTCTGGCGTGATCGACATGCCTGCGATGATCACATCATAGTTGCCCGACTGCAGGTTCGGGATGATGCTGTCCCATTCATTCGTCACCCATTCGCAGGTCAGGGCAGCGCGCTTGCACAGC
>JANNNF010000145.1:0-4808 GCA_031398405.1 Rhodobacterales bacterium
ACCCACCCTAGGCCGCCGTCCTTTTCCAAAACCGATCGTCAGTTACCGTAGCCGACGGACGTTCCGACGATCTGCGTTCCTACCGCCGTCGCTGACGAGGTGGTGCTGAAACCAATCGGAATAAGCACAACCATGCCCAGCCCCACGATGGCTGCGGTCAACACGACCCAATCAACCGTGACGGCCCCGTCATCAATTTTCACGAAAAGCCTGATGTATTTCTTCATGTGGGTCTTTCCGTTGACTCAAGGTTTGTTTCGTCAGGGATAAGCGCCAATCACGCCGAAATCGGGGCAAACTGGTGGCCGTTGCAAGGAATTGGGAGGGAAGGGCGGGCCGTAGCCAGTGGCCCTAGGATTGGCACCGCACGGTTATGGGGTAGAGACATAGCCCGAATTGCGCTGGTTCAGATCGGTCACGATCTTGTTGCTCAACACCTCTATGCCGCCGCCGATTTGTTGCATCACCACCAGGCCCAGACCCACGGTTGCGGCGGTCAGCACGACCCAGTCAACCGTCACAGCACCGGATTCGTCGGCTACGAAGATATTGAAAAGTTTGGCAAAAGTCATTGAAATCCCCATTGCGCGATAGTCAGGGACAGATTTCATCGACATGATGAAGGCAGCCGCCCTGATATCAGGTATTTTTGGGGGGATTTCGTGGCAAGAATGTGGCAGGGATCTGGCTAAATCCAAGCAAACTAAACTTGTACAGAAACAATGCCTTGCGCGTCTGGAAACGACTGCCCGCAGGGGTTGTATTGGGGCAAAAGGCCACGTCCTTTGGCGGGCGTGGCCTTTGCTTTTATCAGCCGTTCAAGATCACGGGGTCGACACGTAGCCCGACGAGTTGTCGCCGATGTCAGCCGCCACTTTGTTGCTCAGGCCTTCGATGCCGCCGCCAACAGTGGTCATGACCACGAGGCCAAGGCCCACGATGGCTGCGGTCAGCACGACCCAGTCAACAGTCACAGCGCCGGATTCGTCATTTTTGAAGTTCTTGAAGGTGTTCAACAGGTTCATGATGTTATCCCTTTTTGCGTCATTCCCGGCGAGCTGCTGTCCCACCCTCTTGGTGGCGACCTTCGTTCCGGTATGTCCCTCTTTTGACGGGTGTTCATGGCGGGATTGCGGCGTCACTTAGGTCTTTTCATAGCGATGAAACTTCTTTTGAAACGCTCGGTTTCGGTAAACGAAACAAGCCTGCGGCGCGCAGCACAACGAAAAGGGCCGCGTCCCGTCGGACGCAGCCCTTGCGCAGTCAAGCCATCAAGGCTCAGGGGGTCGACACGTAGCCCGACGCGTTGTCGCCGATGTCAGCCGCCACTTTGTCGCTCAGCTGTTCGATACCGCCGCCAACAGTGGTCATGACCACCAGGCCCAGACCCACGATGGCTGCGGTCAGCACGACCCAGTCAACAGTCACAGCGCCGGATTCGTCGTTCTTGAATGCTTTGAAGATGTTCAGCAGTTTCATAGTGTGTCCCTTTCGAAGGATTTGCTCAATGTTCCCATCCACCCCGGTTCATGTCAGCCTGGCCTCTGTTCCGCGCCGATCACCGTTTGGATGTCCTTATATGGCCCCCTGATCGTGGCGCGCGTGCGGAGCGTTTGCGGCATTTTGAGATAATTTGCGCTTGTTTGCAGAAATCTTGTAAATTATTGATTTATAAATTTTTAATATCTGTGATGCGCGGCAGGGGCTGTGGATAAACCGTGTCATTCCGGCCAATTCTGGCGAAAATGCCTTGATCTGGGGGTCGAAACGCTGGCGCGACCCCTCGTTTCCTGCAACCGTCCCCAATAACAAAAACAAAAACAGGCAGCCCGCGTCATGCGGAATATTACAGGCACACTTATAAGCGGGGCAATTCTGGCCGCGTTGTCCAGCGCTGTTCCGCAAGGGGCCGCCGCTGAGGACAGCTTCAGCTTTCGTCGCATCAAGGTGGGCGAGGGCACGCCCGGCAAGCGCATTACCGTGCAGATCGACCCTGCTGAACAGGCCCGTCGTCTGGCCGTGGCACCGAAGCCCGCACCCCTGCCGGAACCTGCCGCCAGCGACACCCCTGCAGCCCCGTTGGCCCCGATAGCGCCGCCCAAATCATCCTACGGCTGGTATTGGGAAGCCGTACCCGCCGGGATCGCGGATGTGGAGGGCCGCTTCGCGCTGGCCATGGCCACCCTGTCACAAGGCCCGGGCGGGTCTGCCGTATCGGCCCCGCGCCTGCAGCACATGCAGGAGGTCGCGTCGAAATACGGCACCGATATTCTGAAAGCCACGATTGGCACCGATGTCTCGCCCGCCTTGGTGCTGGCGGTGATCGGCATTGAAAGTGCTGGGCGGTCTGACGCGCTCAGCTCGGCTGGCGCTGTCGGGTTGATGCAGTTGATCCCGGCCACGGCAGAACGCTTTGGCGTCACCGACTCTTCCGACCCCATCCAGAACATTGCCGGCGGCGTGGCCTATCTGAACTGGCTGATGAAGGAATTTGACCGTGACCCGTTGATGGTGCTTGCCGCGTATAATGCGGGGGAAGGTGCGGTTAAGGCAAATACCGGCGTGCCGCCTTACGCTGAAACCCGCGATTATGTTCCAAAAGTACTTGCCGCCTGGCAAGTGGCCCAAGGGTTGTGTATCAGCCCGCCGGAATTGGTATCAGACCCCTGCGTGTTCAAGGTGATCTCGGCCGGGAACTGATGCCGCAGGGCCGGGTCTGGCCTTCGCCTGCGCGCCGCGCTATGGCCGGGGCCTTGAGCGGGAGCCGTCGATGCCAGAGCCGATCAGCGAATACTTCGACGCCGTGTCGCGGATCGAGGACATCATCGACGATGCCCGCAACGGCCGGATGTTCATCCTCGTGGACCACGAGGACCGCGAGAACGAGGGCGATCTGGTGATCCCCGCGCAGATGTGCACTCCGCAGGCGGTCAACTTCATGGCGATGCACGGGCGTGGGCTGATCTGCCTTGCGCTGCCCGGCACCCGCGTCGACGCGCTGGGCCTGCCGTTGATGAGCCCGAAGAACTCCAGCCGCCACGAGACCGCATTCACCATGTCGATCGAGGCGCGCGAGGGGATCAGCACTGGAATCTCGGCCGCCGACCGGGCGCTGACGGTGTCGGTCGCGATCGACCCGACCAAGGGGCCGGCCGATATCGCGACGCCGGGCCACGTCTTCCCGCTGCGCGCGCGGGATGGCGGCGTGCTGGTGCGGGCGGGGCATACCGAGGCCGCGGTCGACATCGCGCGGCTGGCGGGGCTGAACCCGTCGGGCGTGATCTGCGAGATCATGAATGAAGACGGGACGATGGCGCGGCTACCGGACCTGATTGCCTTCGCGCAGCGGCACGGGCTGAAGATCGGCACGATCAGCGACCTGATCGCCTATCGACGCCGCCACGATAACTTGGTGTCGGAAAAGGCTGTGCGCCCGGTGACGTCGGTGCATGGCGGCGACTGGCTGATGCGCGTGTTTGCCGACGAAACGCAGGGGGCGGAGCATATCGTGCTGTCGAAGGGCGATCTGTCGGGCGACGACCCGGTGCTGGTGCGGATGCACGCGCTCGATCCGATGCAGGACGTGCTGGGGCTGGACGCGGCGCATGCTGATGACCTGCCGGGTGCGATGCGCCTTATCGCGGCCGAGGGGCGCGGCGTCGTGGTCCTGCTGCGCGACACCACGATGAAGCTGATGATGGAGGGCGAGGCGAGTCCTCAGACGCTGCGGCAATACGGGCTCGGGGCGCAGATCCTGTCGGCGCTGGGGCTGTCGCGGATCGTGCTCGTCAGCAATTCGCAGCGGCCGCGCGTGGTCGGGCTGGAGGCTTACGGCCTGTCGATCACCGGCACCCGCGCGATCAACGAGGGGGCGGCGCATGGTGGCGTCTGAAGACCATTTCATCCTGCCGCTGCCCGCCTTCGACCGCCCGGTGACGCTGCTGCTTGTGGTCGCACCCTATTACCGCACGATCGCCGACCAGTTGATCGAGGGTGCCCGTGCGACCGCCGATCGTTGCGGTGCTTTGGTCGAAGCAGTCGAGGTGCCCGGCGCGCTGGAGATCGCGACCGCGATCGCAATGGCGCAGCGGCAGGCGGAGTTCGACGGCTTCGTCGCGCTGGGTTGCGTCATCCGGGGTGAGACGACGCATTACGACACGGTCTGCAATGACAGCAGCCGGGCGCTGTCGCTGTTGGGATTGCAGGGCCTGTGCATCGGCAACGGCATCCTGACGGTCGAGACCCGTGATCAAGCCGTTGTCCGCGCCGACTCGCTTGGTGGTGACAAGGGTGGCAATGCAGCGGCAGCGGCGTTGCACCTCGTCGCGCTGTCTCGGCGGTGGTCGGGGGCGCGCAAGGGCATCGGTTTCCGCACCTCGGAGGCACGCGGTTGACAAGGGCCGGATCGACACCCGAGCGTCGTCAGATGCGATCGGCCGCGCGGCTGTACGCTGTTCAGGCGCTGTTCCAGATGGAGGCAGGCGGTCAAACCGTCGAGGCCGTCGTCGTGGAGTTCGAGACACATCGCTTCGGCGCAGTCTATGACGACGACGAGATGGCCGAGGGCGATGTCGATCATTTCCGCGCGCTGGTCGGCCACGCCGTCAACCGGCAGGCGCTGATCGACCAGATGACCGACCGCGCGCTCGTCGCCACATGGCCGATCGCCCGGATCGATCCGGTTTTGCGGGCGCTGTTCCGTGCCGCCGGCGCCGAACTCCTCGAGCTGGGGACGCCACCGAAGGTCACGATCACCGAGTTTGTCGACGTGGCCAAGGCCTTCTTCCCGGACGGCAAGGAACCGAAGC
>JANNNF010000148.1:0-11734 GCA_031398405.1 Rhodobacterales bacterium
GTCAAGTACAGATGATCAACCGGATCGACCCCAAGGTCGCCAAGCTGCTGGGCCGCTCGCCCGGAGTGCTGGTGGAAAACGTGTCGGGTCGTGGGCATTATGTGTTCATCATGCATTGCGACAAGGCGCCGTTTGACAACAAGGATCTGCGTCTGGCGCTGAAGTATGCAATCAATCGGCAGGAAATGGTGGACAAGATCCTTGACGGCTTTGGCGGGGTCGGCAACGACATTCCGGTCAACGCAGCCTATCCCTTGTTCACACCGCTGCCACAGCGCGAATATGACGCGGCCAAGGCCGCCGAGCATTACAAGGCATCGGGCCACGATGGAAGCCCGATCGTGCTGATCGTGGCGGATACCGCGTTCCCGGGTGCCGTGGATGCCGCGGCGTTGTTCCAGCAATCGGCAACGGCTGCGGGTATTCCGCTGGAAATTCAGCGCGTGCCCGACGATGGCTATTGGTCGGACGTGTGGAACGTCAAACCTTTCTGCGCAAGCTATTGGGGCGGGCGTCCAGTGCAAGACCAGATGTGGTCGACGGCCTATCTTTCGACCGCAGACTGGAACGACACCAAATACTTCAACAAGGATCTCGATGCCCTGATCCTTGAGGCCCGAGCCGAGACCGACACAGCCAAGCGCACCGAGTTTTACAAGCAGATCGCGGAAATCGTGCATGACGATGGCGGGACGATCTGCCCGATGTTCAACGATTTTGTCGATGCGCACAGCGATGTCATTGCGGGCTACCTGAAGGATCCGAACTATGAGCAAATGGGGGGCTGGGCTTCAGCCAAGACCTGGTTTGCCTGACCGATGGTTCACCCCATCCTGAAACTGGTTGCCCAACGCGTCGCGTTGGGCATCCTGCTGCTGTTCGCGGCCTCTGCCCTGATCTTTGTTGGCACTCAGGTGCTGCCGGGTGATGTGGCGCAGTCCATTCTGGGGCAATCGGCCACACCGGAAACCCTGGCCAACCTGCGCGAGGAACTGGGGCTGAACACGCCGCCCCTGACCCGCTATTTCGTGTGGTTGGGCGGGGTGCTGCAAGGCGATCTGGGCGTGGCGCTGACCAATGGCCAGAACATCGCCGAGGCGATGGGCAAGCGTCTGGGCAACACACTGTTTCTGGCGGGCTGTGCGGCGATCGTGGCTGTGCCGTTGGCGATTGGTCTTGGGCTGTTGTCGGTGCGCTATCGCAACCGCTGGCCGGACAAGGTGATTTCCACCGTGACGCTGGCGACGATTTCGGTGCCCGAATTCCTGATCGGCTACATCGTGGTCTTTATCTTTTCTGTTCAATTCCGCCTGCTGCCATCGCTCGCGACTGTCTATGACGGCATGCCCTTGGGTGAGCGGCTATATGCGATTTCCTTGCCGGTGCTGGTGCTGGTGCTGGCGGTGTTGGGCCACATGATGCGCACGACGCGGGCGGCTATTCTGAACGTGCTGGAATCGGCTTATGTTGAAACCGCCGAGCTTAAGGGCCTGTCGCCCTTTACCATCATCGCGCGCCATGCGCTGCCCAATGCGGTGGCGCCGGTGATTACCGTGGTGATGCTGAACATGGCCTTTCTGGTTGTGGGTGTGGTGGTGGTCGAGGTGGTCTTTGTCTACCCCGGGATGGGCCAGTATCTGGTCGACCATGTGTCAAAACGCGATGTGCCGGTGGTGCAAGCCTGTGGCCTTGTTTTTGCGGCCATCTATATTTCGCTGAACCTCGTGGCGGATCTGGTTTCCATTCTGGCCAATCCAAGGCTGAGGCACCCCAAATGACGCGAATCCCGGTTTCTGCCCTGATCGGGCTGTTCTTCACGGGCCTGTACTTTTTCTGCGCCATCTTTGCTGGTTGGATTGCCCCTTACGGCATGGCCGAAGTTGTCGGCGACAGTTGGGAGCCGTGGTCTGCCGCGCATTGGCTGGGCACCGATAGCATCGGGCGCGACCTGTTGAGCCGGATGATCTGGGGCGGGCAAACCACGATTTTCGTGGCCGTTGCCGCCACGATGCTGTCGTTTGGTTTGGGCACTGTGCTGGGCTTTGTCGCCGCCGTTCGAGGCGGTTGGGTGGATCAGCTGCTGTCGCGCAGCGTTGATCTGGTGATGTCGATCCCGGCGCTGATCTCGGCGCTTGTGGTGCTGTCGGTGATGCCGGTGACGTTGTCGGTGCTGATTTTGGTGATGGGCTTGCTCGATTCGACCCGGGTGTTCCGTCTGGCCCGCGCGGTGGCGGTGGATATCACCGTGATGGATTATGTCGAGGCCGCGCGGCTGCGCGGAGAGCGGCAGATGTGGATCATCTTTCGTGAGATTTTGCCAAACGCCCTGTCGCCGTTGATTGCGGAGATGGGCTTGCGCTTTATCTTTGCGGTGCTGTTCATTTCCACTTTGTCGTTCCTGGGCCTTGGGGTGCAGCCACCGATGGCGGATTGGGGCGGGATCGTGAAGGAAAACAAAGAGGGCATTGTCTACGGCATCCCTGCCGCGCTGATCCCGGCCTTTGCGATTGCCACACTGGCGATCTCGGTCAACCTTGTTGCCGACTGGGTGCTGAACCGCACCGCCAGCCTGAAAGGGGGCCGCAGTGCCTAGAGACACAGCCGAGTCTGCGCCGCCAATGCTGGAGATGCGCAACCTGCGGATCGAGGCGACCAGTTTTCCCCCCGGAGAGCCACCAAAGGACGTGGTGCTGGTGCATGACGTGTCGGTCACGGTGCAAAAGGGCAAGGTGCTGGGGCTGATCGGCGAATCCGGGGCCGGCAAGTCCACCATTGGGTTGTCGGCAATGTCTTATGGGCGGGGCGGGGTGCGGCTTACCGGGGGACAAGTGCTGCTGAACGGGCGCGACATTCGCGTCTCAGGGCCCGCTGATCTGCGCAAGCTGCGCGGGCGCGAAGTGACCTATGTGGCGCAATCGGCGGCAGCAGCGTTCAACCCGGCCAAACGGCTGATGGAGCAGGTTATTGAAACCTGCTTGCTGCATGGCCTGATGGGGCGTGCCGAGGCAGAGGTGCGGGCGGTCGATCTGTTCCGCCAACTGGGCTTGCCCAACCCCGAAACCATCGGCAGCCGCTTTCCGCATCAGGTGTCCGGCGGGCAGTTGCAACGGGTGATGACTGCGATGGCGCTGTGCCCCAAGCCCGACCTTGTGGTGTTTGACGAACCGACCACTGCGCTGGATGTGACGACACAGATTGAAGTGCTGGCTGCGATCAAACGTGCGATCCAGGATACAGGGGTGGCAGCCCTGTATATCACCCACGATCTGGCCGTGGTGGCACAGCTGGCAGATGATATTCTGGTGCTGCGCCATGGCCGCATGGTTGAATACGGCACCACCCGGCAGATCATCAAAGACCCGCAGGAAGATTACACCAAGGCGCTGGTGTCTGTCCGCAGTCTGGACCACGCCGAAAAGCCCGAGGCCCCGCCGATTCTGTCGGTGGCCGCCGTCACGGCGCGCTACAAGGGCACCAATTTTGATGTGCTGAAGAATGTGACGGTGGACCTCGCCCCGGGCCAGACCTTGGCGGTGGTGGGGGAAAGCGGATCAGGTAAATCGACGCTGGCCCGCGCGATCACCGGGCTGTTGCCGCCGCGTTCGGGGCGGATCACCTTTGCCGGGCGGCAGTTGTCGGCGGATCTGCGGGGCCGCACCAAGGATGATCTGCGCGAAATGCAGATGATCTATCAGATGGCAGACACTGCGATGAACCCGCGCCAGACCGTGGGCACACTGATCGGCCGGCCGCTGGAGTTTTATTTTGGCCTGAAGGGCGAAGAAAAGAACAAGCGTATTCAAGAGCTTCTGGACCAAATCGAGATGGGCCGGGGCTATATCGACCGCTATCCGGCGGAACTGTCGGGCGGGCAAAAGCAGCGGGTCTGCATCGCCCGCGCTTTGGCCGCCAAGCCCAAGCTGATCATCTGCGATGAGGTGACAAGTGCGCTGGACCCGCTGGTGGCGGACGGCATCCTGAAACTGCTGTTGAACCTGCAAGCCGATGCGGGGGTGGCCTATCTGTTCATCACCCACGATCTTGCCACGGTGCGCGCCATTGCCGACCGGATCGCCGTAATGTACCGCGGCGCTGTGGTGCGCTACGGCCAAAAGTCAGACGTGCTGGCCCCGCCGTTTGATGATTACACCGACCTCTTGCTGTCCTCGGTTCCCGAAATGGAACTGGGCTGGCTCGAAGACGTGATCTCTCGCCGCAAGATGGCCGCTGCCGGCAACTGACATTTTCTGTCCCTAAATATCCCCGCCGGAGGCTCCCTTCGGCGGGGAATATCTTACTGTGTATAGCCGGGTGCGTCGGCGTCGAGCAGCGCCTTCAATTCAGACAGATGTGCCTCGGCAAAGCCCGGATACGCCTCCCATTCCTGTGCGGTTTTTTCGGCCACGGCCTCTGACAGAAACCGCAAGGGCCGCCCGGTTTGCAGCGCGAGGATGTAGGTTTCGGCTGCGCGTTCAAAGTAATAGAGGCGGTTGAAGGTTTCGGCCACGGTGGCCCCCACGATCAGCACGCCGTGGTTGCCCATGATCAGGGTGGTCATTTTCGGGTCGGCCAGCAGGTGCGCGCAGCGCTTGCCCTCGGCCTCAAACGCCATGCCGCCATAGTGGTCATCCACCGCGACGCGGTTGTGAAACATCGCGGAATTCTGGTCGATGGCAGGCAGGCGGCTGTCAGCAAGGCTGGCCAGAACCGTGGCGTGGATGGAATGGACGTGCATCAGGCAGCGGGCGTGGGGCAGGGCGCGGTGAATTGCGCCGTGCAGGCCCCAGGCGGTGGGGTCGGGGGCATCGGGACGGTCCATCGTGGTGGGGTCGTCGGCGTCAATCTCGATCAGCGACGAGGCTGTGATGCGGGCAAAATGCCGACCATTGGGGTTGATCAGAAACCGGGTGCCGGATGGGTTCACGGCAAGGCTGAAGTGGTTGGCCACGGCCTCGTGCATGTTCAAACGGGCGGTCCAGCGAAAGGCGGCGGCCATGTCGATACGTTCGGTGCGGTAGGTGTTGGGGGTGTGGTGGGTCATTTGGCGTCTCCGAAAGGCCAATCACCTGCGGCAAGGGCAGTGATGGCGGCGATGATGCGGGTGAAACTGGCGGTAGCGCGGGGAACCGAATGGCGCGCGCGAAGGTAGCCGTGGACGAGGCCTGCTTCGGTAATCGCATGGGCCCGGCCCCCTGCGGCCCGGATCGCTGTGGCATAGGCATGGGCGTCATCGCACAGCGGGTCACATTCGGCAGCCACGGCATAGGTGGGCGGCAGGTGAGTGAAATCAGTGGCTTGCAGCGGCGATGAGGTGTCGTCAGTTGCAGGAGTGGGGCCGTCAAACCGGATGCCCGCATAAAATTCCACATCGGCGGCGGTCAGCATCGGGGCATAGGCATGGGTCAGATAGCTGCCCTTGGTGCGGTCGCCGCCCAGCCCGGGATAGATCAGCACCTGCCCCAAAAGCCGCGTATCGCCACGCATGGCCTGGGCCACGGCTGCGCACAGATTGCCGCCGGCAGAATCGCCCACCAGCAAGACCGGGCCGGGGGTGGCGCGCACCACGGCCACAGCATCGTCAAAAGCGGCGGGGTGTTTGTGGTCGGGCGACAGGCGGTAATCGACGCTGATCACGCGCAGACCTGTGCGGGTGGCAATCTCGGCGCAGACATCATCATGGCTGTGCAGGCCCCCCACGACAAAGCCGCCGCCATGCATATAGATCACCGAAACCCCTGATACCGGGCCATAAACACGGCAAGGAACCCCTGCAATGAGGCGGTCTTGCACCGCAAGGGTCGCTGGGCGCGGCTGCCGGAACACGTCGCACATGGCGTCATAAATGCGGCGCTGATCCGTGATGGTCAGGCTGGCGGTATCGTCGGGGTAGGTTGCATTTGTTGTATTTATGAAGGCCCAGGTGGGGGCGTCGATAAGAGTTTTGTAATCCGGCACGGGCATCATTTCCTGAAAACGGGTACCCCCATGCTGCGCCAGATTGGCTTTCGGGGCAACCGCGACAAGAATGTGGCAAGCTCCGCAAAGATACCTGAAATTCTTCGTAATTTTGCCGAACCTCTCCATCATCTTCAGGGTGAGCTAGAACAAAAAAACCGATCAAGAGGCACGACAATGCAGATCACGCACAGCTTTGATGAAGCAGACGCCTTGGTTGTAGGCTGGGGCATCCGGGTCTTGTTGTTGACAGGAAATCCGGATGGGCTGGCGGCCAAGCGACTGGCGGGCCTTGGCGGGACGGTCGAGACTGAGACCGAATTTTATGCCGCAATGTCAGCGATGATCGATGATCCGGTCGGATACGGCGTGTTTGTCATGGAATGCGATGATATCGGCGGGGTGGAAGCCGGGCAGCGTGCGCAGGCCACGCTTGCAGCAGTTAAATCACGGATCCCGGTGATTCTGATCAGCGCCGAGTACAAAACGCAGGTGTTTCCACAGGGCCGGGATGCAGCTGTATGTTTGCGCGCGCCGCTGTCGGTGGTCTCGTTGCGGGTGGGGTTTGAACATGCGCTGCGCGACCGTTTGATGTGGCACGCGGCCTGAATTCGCATCATTGTGTTGAAAGTTGTAATGAAAACGGGGCAGCCTTTTCAGGCCGCCCCGTTTCAAATTCTGGCAAAGCTTAAGACAGCGACAGGTTGGTCGCCGATTCGCGGCCGTCACGGCCAGCTTCGATGTCGAAGGTTACGGCTTGGCCGTCCTTCAGCGAACGCAGACCTGCACGCTCCAGCGCGGTGATGTGAACGAATACGTCCTTTTTGCCGCCTTCTGGCGCAATAAAGCCGAAGCCCTTGGTTTCTTTAAACCATTTCAAGGTGCCCTTGGCCATCGTGAGTACTCCTGTCAGTATGCCGCCCGCGGAAGTGCGGCGGCCCGGCTCAGTCAGCTTATGATCGAGTGCTGTGCCGATTGTCGGTGACAGGGTCGATAGAGATAACGTCGCGCCAAGAGAATGGCATTTTCTGGCAAGAAATCAAGATGTCTTGAAAATCATGCCGTCTCAAGTTGCGGATTATCGCTGTCGCCGACAACGCGCCCCTGAGTCAGGCCCAGACATGTGGCCAACAGCCCTGTGCCCGTCCAGATCCCAAGGCCCTGAAGGAGTGACGCATCAAACGCGAAAATCGACACTGCGCCCGCAACAAAGCCAAGCAAGCTGCCTGCAAGAACAAGGATAACGGCCATAGAGCTTTCCCTTCGTGGTCAACATTGCCAAGGTGGGAACAGATTCGGGCAGCAATAGGGCAACGACGCGGCAAATTTCGGCGCATTTTTGCCAAAATGTACGAACATCCTGCTATGCCTTGGCTATTGCGTTATGCTGCGTTGCGGCAAAGGGAGATCGTCATGGGTCGGGTCATTACCATCGCTCAGCAAAAGGGTGGGTCCGGCAAGACCACTCTGGCGGTCAACCTTGCGGTGCGGTTTGTGCAGAAGGGGTTGTCGGTGGCCTTGCTGGACAGTGACCCGCAGGGCAGCCTTGGCCGCTGGTTTCTGGCGCGCGAGGCGTTGAAGGGCGATGCGGGGATGGTGCTGTCCACAGCCTCGGCCTGGGGGGTCGGGTATGAGTGTGGCAAGCTGCGGCGGACGCATGACATCATCATCGTGGACACGCCCCCCAAGGTGGACGCCGATCTGCGGCCCAGTCTGCGCGAGGCCGATCTGGTGCTGATCCCGGTGGCGGCGAGCCATGTCGATTTGTGGGCGACGGATGGCGTCCTGGATCTGGTCGCGCGCGAAGGTCGGCGCGCGCTGATCGTGCTGAACCGGATGAGGGCGGGCACGCGGCTGGGGGATGAGGTGGCGGTTGCGGCGGCTGGTCTGGCCGAGGTCGCGGGGGCGCGACTGGCCAGCCGGATGGTCTACGCCGAGACCCTGGGGCAGGGGTTGGCCGCCTGCGAAGTGCGGGGGGCAGCGGTGGCCGAAGTTGCGGCTTTGGCGGATGAAGTCCTGGCAGTGATGGGCTAGGGCGGGTCGGGTTTCGGGGGCGGTGGACATCTTTGACTCGGGTGTCACGCGAGCGGGTTGTCCGATGCCTTTCAAAGCCATGAAAAGGTCGGCCACTTCAAACCAACACCTGCGCCGCAGCGGCGCGGATGGCGCGGGTCAGGGGGGCCAGTGCCGTGGCGGTCAGCCGTGTGAACTGCCAGTGCAGGGCCACGTCGATGGGGGTATTTGCGATCAACTCGATCAGCGCCCCTGAGGCAAGGTGGGTTGCGACAAGCGGCTCGGGGTTCAGGCCCCAGCCAGTTCCGGTCAGGCAGGCATCGACAAACGCGTGGGTGGAGGCCATCCGGTGCGAGGGGAACCCGGCGCGGGGCAGGGGGCTGCCGGTGTTGCGAGCGACCCATGTTTCTTGCAACCGGTCTTTGTCGGAAAATGTCAGGGCCGGAGCCTTGCTCAGCCCGTTGGGCGTGACGCCTTGGCCAAACCAGCGGGCCATGTAGGCCGGGCTGGCGGTGGCACGATACCGCAAGTGGCCAAGCGCGATGGTATCGCAGCCCTGCAACGGGCCGGGGTGAGCAGTGATGGCGGCTGACACCTCGCCGCGTTTGAGCCAGTCTTGCGATACGTCCTGATCATCAATCACCAGATCGAACAGAAAACCGGGCGTTGCGGCCAGCGCGGGCATCACCCAAGTGGCAAGGCTGTCGGCGTTGACCGCAAGGCGCAGGGTGGTGGTGGGGCGGGCAAGGCCGGGCAGGTCGGCGGCCAGCTGGCGTTCCAGCAGGGCCACCTCGTCATGGTGGCGGATCAGACGCAGGCCTGCCGGGGTCGCGGTGCAGGGCTGGCCCCGGATGATCAGCAGGGTGCCCGTCGTCTCTTCAAGCGCCTTGATACGTTGGGATATGGCAGAGGGCGTGACATGCAGTTCGGCCGCCGCATGGTCGAACGAACCCCGGCGGTGGACGGCGGCAAGGGCGGACAGGTGGGCAGGGTCTGGCATTAGCGGTGCTTAATCATCCCCAGAAAGATTAACTGGATTGAAGGGGTTTAGGGCGGCTAGGTCAAGGGAAAATCAGGGGGCTTGACATGGCAGGACTACGGGATCTGGCGATTTTGCTGCGGACGATGCAGCCGGTGCTGCATGCAGAGCCCTATGGCTATGGCTTTGTCGCAGCCGGGCAAAGCGTGCCCGAGGGGGAAGTCTTTGCAAGAATCGTCGAGGACGAGGGGACGGCGCTGATCGCGCCGCAGGCCGCGCTGGCGGCGATGGGGATTGCAGCCCCCGAGGCTTGGGCACGCATCAGCCTGACCGTGCAGTCTGATCTGGCGGCGGTGGGGTTGACGGCGACGCTTGCCACGGCCCTTGCGGCACAGGGGATCAGCGCAAACGTGGTGGCAGGGTTTCATCACGACCATATCTTTGTCCCGTGGGAGCGTAGGACCGATGCCATGGGGGCGCTGTCCGATGTTTGAGGCAGCGGTTTCGGGGTGGCTGGTAGCGATCAGCCTGATTGCGGCCATCGGCGCGCAGAACGCATTCGTCTTGCGGCAGGGCTTGCGGCGCGAGCATGTGCTGGCGGTGGTGCTGACCTGTGCGGTGTCGGATGCCTTGTTGATAGCTGCGGGGGTGGCGGGGTTTGGGGCTATGTCAGCGGCGGTGCCGTGGATTGGCGATGCGATGCGCTGGTTGGGCGTGGCGTTTTTGCTGGTGTATGGTGCCTTGCGGTTTCAGGCAGCGTGGCGCGGTGGCGAAGCGCTGATGCCGGGGGCGGGGGATGTGGTGCCGTTGCGCCGGGTGATCGGCACGGTGCTGGTGCTGACATGGGCAAATCCGCATGTTTATTTGGATACGGTGGTGTTGATCGGGTCAATTTCGGCGCAATACGCGCCCCATGCGGCGCTGTTCGGGGTGGGGGCGGCCATTGGCTCTTTTTCCTTCTTTCTGGCGCTTGGCTATGGGGCCCGGCTGCTGGCCCCGGTGATGGCGAAACCGTCGGCTTGGGTGGTTCTGGAGGTGATCGTCGGTTGCACGATGTGGGGGATTGCGGCAGGGCTTGCCTTTGGCGGCTGATGCAGGTTTGAAGGGCGGATGACGGATTTCCCCTTTTCCCAAAGCAGCCGTCCCGTTGAGGGCGTCTTGTGGATGCTGACCACAGGCTTGTGTTTTGTTGGCGTCAATGCCGTGGTGCATCATCTGGGCACCGACCTGCCTACCGCGCAATCGGCCTTTGTGCGCTTTGCCTTTGGGGTGTTGTTTCTGGCACCCGCCCTGTTGCGGCTGCGGGGGGGCTTGCCTGACGGGGCGATGCCGTTGATCCTGGGGCGGGGCGCTGTGCATACGGTGGCGGTGGTGTGCTGGTTTTACGCCATGGCCCGCCTTCCGGTGGCCGAGGTGACGGCGATTGGCTATCTGAACCCGATATTGGTGATGCTGGGGGCTGGGTTGATCCTTGGCGAAGGGTTATCCGCGCGGCGGATGGCAGTGGTGGGCGTGGCCCTGATTGGTGCGATGATCGTGCTGCGCCCAGGGTTGCGCGAGCTGTCGTCGGGGCATTTTGCACAGATGGCGTCGGCCACCGCCTTTGCGGGCAGCTATCTGTTTGCCAAACGGCTGGCCCAGATGGCCCCGGCGGCGACCGTGGTCGCGATCTTGTCAGTAACGGTTACTTTGGGGTTGCTGCCCTTTGCGGTTTGGGTCTGGCAGCCGATGACGGCGCAGCAACTGGCGTGGCTGGCCTTGGTCGCAGTGTTTGCCACGGGTGGGCATTACTGCATGACCCGGGCCTTTGCTGCAGCACCGATGTCGGTGACACAGCCGGTGACCTTTTTGCAATTGCTGTGGGCGGCATTGCTGGGGGCGCTGTTGTTTGGCGAAGGGGTCGATTTGTGGGTGCTGACCGGGGGTGCTGTGATCATCGCGGCGATCAGTCTGAACACGCTGTTTGAGGCCCGCAATCCCACCCCACCGCAGCCAGAACCGTAAGGCGTTGCGGCGTGCCCGCCTCACCGCGCGCTGTGGTGACGCCGCACTAAGGCTGATTGCCTAGGGTCGCACATCACGGCGATCCTGCGGAGGTATCCATGCCCGACACCACGACAATCCTGTCGCTGCCCCTGATCCTGCCAGCGCAGGCGCAAAAGCACGTCACCCACAATGAATCCCTGACCATGCTGGACGTGATCGTCCAGCTTTCGGTGATCAACCGGACCCTGTTCACCCCGCCCGCCTTGCCGGTGGTGGGGGATCGCCACATCGTGGCGACGGGGGCGATTGCCGCCTGGGCTGGTCAAGCGGGCAAGATTGCAGTCTACACCGCCACGGATTGGCAGTTCGTCACACCCTTGCCCGGCTGGCAGGCCTTTGACCGCGCCGAGGGTAAAACGGTGTTCTTCAACGGCGTGGTCTGGGTCCTTCCCGCAGGGGCCGGGTCGATTGAGACGACGCCCCTGCTGGGCATCAACGCGACCGCCGACACAACAAACCGCCTGTCGGTGGCATCGCCCGCCGTGCTGTTGAACCATGCGGGCGCAGGGCATCAGGTCAAGGTCAACAAGGCGACACCCGCTGACACCGCAAGCCTTGTATTCCAGTCGGCCTTTTCGGGCCGCGCAGAAATGGGCCTGACCGGGAACGACGATTTCTCGGTCAAGGTCAGCGCGGATGGCGCGACCTTCACCGAAGGGCTGCGCATGGTCGCAGCGACCGGCGCGGTCGCGCTGCCCAACGGCGCGCTGTTGCCCGATGGCGGGACCGCTGCCCCCGGCC
>JANNNF010000178.1:0-2872 GCA_031398405.1 Rhodobacterales bacterium
ATGGTGGCGGTGATGTCGCGGCCAAGGATATTAACGGTCAGCTTGTCACCAAGGTTGAGGCCGATCTCAACGGCTTCTTCAGCGGCAAAGCTGATCTGTGGATCGCCAGTGTAGTCGGCGGCCCACCATGTGCCCGCGGTGATCTTGGTGCCTTCGGGTGGGGTGGCTGCATAGGTCAGGCCACGGTCGCCGCGCACCACCCAGTGGTCGGTCAGCTCGGTCGCGGTGCGTCCGTTGATTTGGGTCACGACACCGCGCAACATCGGGGCGCTTTCGATTTTGGTCACTTCGGGGTTTTCTTGCACGCGGGCGAGGAAGGGGTCGATCTGGTCGGGTTGGATATCGATGAAGAAAAAGGCGGGGGCGCGGTCGGGCAGGTCAGTGGCGATGGATCGCCGCAGGTTGCTGTCAATCTGGCCGACAGCCGCAAGGACCGAGAGGCCCAGGCCGAGCGAGAGGATCACCGATGTCGCCTCAGACCGGGGGCCGCCGATGGAGGCGAGCGCCAGGCGCAGGGGGACGCGGCCTTGGGTCAGCGTGGTGCGGGCGGTTTTGCGGGCGAGTTTGCGCAAAGCGCGGGCCGCGAGGGCGAGGATCAGCAGCGCTGCAAGGACGCCGCCAGCGGCGCTGAGGGCGAGAGTGGGGATGCCAGAGAGGATCGTGGCTCCGCCGATGAGCAGGATCGTAAGGGCGGCTAGGGCAGCGAGGTATATCGGCTTGGGGCGCGGGCTGGGGCCATCGCCCCCCCGGTAAAGGGCTGCTGCGCGGACGGATTCGGTACGGGCCAATGGCCACAGAGTGAACAGCAGCGCGGTGGTCAGGCCATAGAACGCAGCCTCTGCCAGCGATTTGGCGGCAACGGTGATATTGGCGGGGAAAGGGAGTTGCGCCTCGATGATCGGGGCCAGCAACAGGGGGACGCCTGCGCCAAGGATCAAGCCGATCAGGGTGCCGAGGACCGCGAGGATGGCAATTTGGGTTAGGTAGACGCGAAAGATCAAGCCGCCCTCTGCGCCCAGGGTTTTCAGAGTGGCGATGGTGGGGATCTTGCCCTCCAGATACGCACGCACTGCGGACGACACGCCGACACCGCCGACGGCGAGGCCTGCAAGGCCGACCAGCACAAGGAAACTGCCAATGTTGGTGACGAAACGCTCGATGCCCGGGGCGGCGCGGCGGCTGTCGGACCAGCGCATACCTTTGTCGCGAAAGGCGGCTTTGGAGGCCGCCTCGATGGTTTCCAGATCGGCACCGGGATTAAGCAGCAGACGGTATTGGGTTTCATACAACG
Organism: Rhodobacterales bacterium; assembly: GCA_031398405.1. Taxonomy (GTDB): domain Bacteria; phylum Pseudomonadota; class Alphaproteobacteria; order Rhodobacterales; family Rhodobacteraceae; genus JANNNF01. The sequence continues at coordinate 1,292 of JANNNF010000178.1, forward strand.
AGCCGGGGGCGATCAGGCCGGAGCCTTGCAGCGCGTCAGTGCGTACGATGGTGCGCGGGCCGAGGGTGAAGCCTGCGGCGGCGCTGTCAGGTTCGCGCAACAGGGCGGCGGTCAGGCGGAAGGTCTGGGTGCCAAGGGTAAAGGTATCGCCGATTGTCAGCGACAGGCGATCGATCAGCACCGGATCCATCACAGCACCGGGCAAGTCGGTGGACGCAAGGGCCTGAGCCAGGGGAATGGCGGGCTCGAGGGTGACGATGCCGGTCAGGGGATAGTTGGCGTCTACCGCCTTGATCTGGGTCAGGGCGGCGTCATCGGGGATCACGGCCATGGACCGGAAATCGACGACCTCCGAGATGCCTGTGGCGATGGTCGCCATATAGGCGCGCTCGGCATCGTCGGCGAAGCGGTAGGTAAACTCCATCTGCGCGTCACCGCCGAGCAGGATCGCGCCTTGATCTTGCAGGCCCGACTGGATGGCAGACCGCAAGGTGCCGACGGCGGCGATGGCGGCAACACCAAGGGCGAGGCAGGCGAGGAAGATGCGGAAACCGCGAAGGCCACCGCGGAGTTCACGGCGGGCGATTGTAAACGCGAGGCTCATTCGGCGGCAGCTTTCACGGCGTCGGGGGCAATCAAGCCATCGGCAAGCCGGACAACGCGGGAACAGCGGGCGGCAAGTTCGGGCGAGTGTGTGACCAGGACCAGTGTTGCCCCGTGGCGGTCGCGCAAACCAAACAGCAAGTCCATGATCGCCTGCCCGTTCGCGCCGTCAAGATTGCCGGTGGGTTCATCTGCCAGCAGAATCGCGGGGCGGGGCACCGCAGCGCGGGCCAGGGCCACGCGTTGCTGTTCGCCCCCCGACAACTGGCTGGGGTAATGGTCGATGCGGGGGCCGAGGCCGACAGCCGCGAGTTCCGCCTTGGCGCGGGGGAAAGCGTCGCGCACCCCGGCCAGTTCGAGCGGGATGGCGACATTTTCAAGCGCAGTCATTGTGGGGATCAGGTGGAAAGATTGGAATACCACCCCCATATTCCCCCTACGAAAACGTGCGAGCGCGTCTTCGTTCATCGCGGTAAGGTCATGGCCAAGGGCCATGACTGTGCCCCCGGTGGCGCGCTCCAGACCGCCCATCAGCATCAGGAGAGATGATTTGCCCGACCCAGATGGCCCGACCAGCCCCACCGTTTCGCCTTTATCCACCCGCAGCGTAATGCCGCGCAGAATATCAACCGGGCCTGCATTGCCGGGAAGCGTCAGCCGGGCGTCGGTCAGCGAGAGAATGGCATCAGGCATGAGGGCAGTCCTTAAGTCCGTGTGCAGCCTTGGATATGGCGTTGGACAAGGCATGCGCAATGTCACAATCGCGTTGATTTTGACGGGCAGCGCGGTTTTTGCTGAACCGGTGACGATTGTGGCATTGGGGGACAGCCTGACGTCAGGGTATGGGCTGCCCCGCACACAAGGATTCGTGCCAGTGCTGGTGGCTTGGCTTGGGGCTAAAGGCGCGGATGTCGAGGTGCAGAATGCGGGGGTGTCGGGGGATACGACTGCCGGGGGACTGGCACGGGTGGGGTGGGC